>CAWBHO010000066.1:0-21074 GCA_963788415.1 uncultured Acidobacteriaceae bacterium
ATTTTATGTGGCCGCCTTTCGTTCAGTTACGTATGCTTAATGGAAGAGGTCGATCCCAGGCCCGCGCTGTCTCCAAACGGCGAGCAATTGTTGTCGATCAGCCCAGGCTGCACGATGGCGTCGCCCACGCTTGCCTGATCGCTCCGGGCCAGGACGTGGTTGTTGCTCAATACGTACTCGCGCCTGCCGGCATCCTCGATGAGCGCGCCCAGCGTCCCGCTGCAGCAGTCCACGATTTGATCGCCGCGGGTGTCGTAGTTTGTGTTGTTGCCTCCCGAGCTGCCGAGCGCGACCGACTCCGGCAAGGATGCCTGATGCGTGGCGGCGTTGCTGGCAATGCCGGCGGAGTTGACCAGCACCGCGGTCGATTCTTTTGAGGACGAGGCGTCCACCGTGGCCACCACATAAGTTGCGCTCGTGGCCGGCACCGCGGCCGGAGCCGTATAGGTGACCGTGCAGGAGGTGAATGCCCGGCTGCCGCGCTGGCAACGGACGGCGCTCAGCTCGCCGGACGGGGTTCCGCTTTGAGTTCCGGCTTGTCCGGCCGGCGAGCCAGAAAGCTCGAAGCGAATCCCGGCCGAGCCGCCCGCCTCGGCCAGAAAGCCGGTGATGGCCACGCTTCCATGTGCGCCCACAGCGGCGTTCTCCGGCGTAAGCGGCTCAAGGAATCCAGGCGTTATTGTCAGCGCGGAGTTGGCGCGGACGCTGGGGTTGGCGGCCAAAGCCGCGGTCACCACCACGCCGGCGCGGTCGGCGGTCAGGTAGCTGGGCGGCGTGTACTGGCCGCTGGCGCTGATGCTTCCCGGTCCGCCGACTGCGTCTCCGCCAGAGACCGACCAGGTGACCTCAGCCGCGCCGCCGCTGGCCAGCGTGGCCGTGAATTGCTCGACCGGGACCCCGGCCTTGGACGCATTGCATCCCGTGCAGTTGGTGTCGACGGATCTGGAATGGGGAGCGATCGACAGGGCCGCATTTCCGAAACTTCCCGCGCCGGCCCCGCCGGCGCAGCCCGCCAATGCGAGCAGCGCCGGGATCAGAAGCACGAAAAAATTCCTTGAAAGCTGCCGCATGAATAGAGCCTGTGGGTATTCTATCGACTTTCGCCATGGAGGAAGAGAAGCAGACCGGGGCTGCTCAGTTGATCATTGATGAATAAATTCGAAACTTCACGTCAACCTCCCGGTATCCGGGGAAGCTGCGATCTGCGGAAGCGGCAGCAAACTGGAATCGAGTCCGAGAATTCTTTGCCGAGCCTCCAACGTCATCGAGACGGGCAGTTTGTATTGCCAACCCCCTGCATTGATTGGGGCTTCAAGCAAACGCGTCAGCCCCGTGTAAGATAAACTTGGATTATTGCGTTTGAGGCAGAAGAATCTCTTCGGAGCGAGCGCTGATCCTTGGATCGCTGCTGCCGGGAATACCATGCCATAACTGTAGAATTCATCACGGTTTAAGGACAGATTACATGAAGAGTCTTGCGGTTTTGACGAGTGGGGGAGATGCTCCGGGGATGAACGCGGCAATTCGCGCCGTGGTGCGGACCGGGCTGGCTCACGGGCTCACTGTCTGGGGGGTCAATCAGGGCTACTCGGGACTGATTGAGGGCAACTTCAAGCGGCTCGGGGCGCGCGACGTGGGCAGCATCATCCAGCGCGGCGGCACGGTGTTGGGCTCCGCCCGATGCCCGGAGTTCCAGACCGAAGAAGGGCGCGAACTTGCCATCCGGAGATTGCACGGAGCGGGAATCGAAGGCCTGATCGTCATCGGCGGCAATGGCTCGCAGACCGGCGCCAATGCGCTGCGCAAGATGGGCTTTCCCGTCGTCGGCGTGGCTTCGACCATCGATAACGATCTCTATCGGGTCGGACGTGACGATCGGGGTGGATACGGCCCTCAACGTGGCCCTGAACGCAATCGACAATCTGAAAGTGACGGCCTCGTCGCACCGCCGCGCCCTGCTGGTCGAGGTCATGGGCAGGAAATGCGGCTATCTGGCGCTGATGGCGGGGATTGCCGGCGGCGCCGAAGCCATCGTGATTCCCGAGGTGGAAGTGGTTCCCGAGCAGCTTGCCGAGCGCATTCAGGACGTGTATGAGCGCGGCAAGCCCCATGCGATTGTAGTGGTGGCGGAGGGCGCCAAGTACAACGCCGAGGGTTTGTGCCAGTACTTCGAGAAACATGACCTGCTGCGCGGGTATGAATTCCGCTCGACGGTGCTCGGCTATGTGCAACGAGGCGCCGTGCCCACCTGCGCGGACAGGTTACTGGGCACGAGGCTGGGGTCAGAGGCCGCGGAGCAGTTTTTCGCGGGCAATTCGGGCGTGTTGGTTGGCATCATCCGCGGCGAGTTGGCGACCACCCCGCTCGATGTGGTCGCTGAAGGCCAAAAACCTTTGGACCCATGGTTTTTGAAAGCCGCGGACATGTTGGCGCGCTGAAAAGGCCGCAGAATCGGGATGGCTGTATCGCCGGTCAGCAAGAGCCGGTTGCGGGGCAGGTGGCCGGGCGTGCGCAGTTGTCCGGAGCAGGGGCGACGCAGAGCGGAGGATGATGCCTTCGCGTCCTGTTGGCCACCGCTTGGAAAAACGGAAGCGATGGGAGGATTTTGGCGCGCAAATCCTTATCGGCCGGAGCTTGCGACATCGGTCCAGGCATTTCTCTTCGAGACTCTCGCTGAGAGCGGGACTCCTCTGGCGCGGCGCGCGGCTGAGGGTCTGAGCCGTTCTACTTTGGCGAGGCCGGAGTGAATCCTTCGCGTCTCTGGCCGGGTTCCGGCTTTGGCTTCGGTTTGGGCGCCTTCTTGACTTCTTTTCTGCCTTTATCTTTGCTTCCCATGTATGCAAGTGTGCCATAAAGGAGCGGCAGAGGGAAAGGGCAAGGCGGGATTCGGCTGCTGCCTCTAGCTTTGACTTTGCGGATATCCGCAAAGTCAAAGCTAGAGAGTGGTATTCATTGACTCCGGGGCCTGATTCGGGTATTCTGAAGTCCTTGCGCGGTGTTGTGCCTGGGGTCCCTGTGTGTACATTCGGACCCGGCTGGCTTGATATCCAGGTGGATGTTTCCGGGGATCGGCTGGAACAGGCTACGGCGGCTGGATTCTTTCTTCTATAGGCGCGCTGTTGGCGCGAGTCCGGTCCCGCCAGAGTCCCTTTTCAGGGCCAGCCCCCGTAGTCCTCACCCGAACAGATTTGTTTGGCAGTGGGTGGAAACGAGTCCCGCGCGTTCGATGAGCGCGGGAAAAGCGCTTTGCGCTGGTATTTGTTGGATTTTCTGGGCGGAAGGCTGAAGCCAAACGGACAGTTTGCTGTACGGGAGCGGTAGGCCGGAGCGACAGGAAAGTGATAAGCGGACCGGATGATGCCGGCAGGTTTTTTTGAAGACATGGCGTCTTAGAGGGCAGGAGAGAAATGGGTACCTTTGTTCCGAGCGGCAAGAATATTGACCGCAAGTGGTTTGTAGTGGATGCCAGCGGCAAGACGCTGGGCCGTCTGGCGACCAAGGCTGCCGATGTGTTGAGCGGCAAGCTGAATCCTCAGTATGTGCCGTACATCGACGTGGGCGACCACGTGATTGTGATCAACGCGGAGAAGGTTCGCCTGACCGGCCTGAAGGCCCAGAGCAAGCTCTACCGCCGTTACACTGGTTTTCCGGGCGGGCTGCGTGAAGAGTCGTTCACGCGTTTGCTGAATCGCAAGCCCGAGCAGATCCTGGAGCAGGCCATCAAGGGGATGCTGCCCAAGAGCAAAATGGGCCGCCAGATGGCAACCAAGCTGAAGGTCTATCGTGGCGACAAGCACCCCCACGAGGCCCAGCAGCCGGTGGCGTTGGAGATCGCGTAAGAGCAGCCGCTAGCTGCTAGCTTTTAGCTGCTAGCTTCGGCATTTGAAATTCGGAGTTTTTGCGGCTTTTAGCTAGAAGCTAGAAGCTAGAGGCTAGGAGCTGAAAAAGAATGGCAGATCTGGTTCAGTATTACGGGACGGGGCGGCGCAAGTCGGCGATCGCGCGCGTCTTTCTGCGTCCCGGCACGGGCGAGTGGAAGGTGAACGGCAAGGCGTTCGAAGAGTACTTCGTGACCGAGCAGCAGCGTGCCTCGGCCAAGAAGACGCTGGGGGTGGTTGAACTGGCTTCGAGCTTTGACGTGGTCACCACCGTGAAGAGCGGCGGCGTATCCGCACAGGCCGATGCCGTCAAGTTGGGCGTTGCCCGCGCGCTGGTGCAGTTCAATCCCGAATTGCGCAAGGCGCTCAAGGCCGAAGGCCTGCTGACGCGCGACTCGCGCATGAAGGAACGCAAGAAGTACGGGCAGAAGGGCGCTCGCGCAAGGTTCCAGTTCAGCAAGCGCTAAAGCGCTAGCTTTCAGCTGCTAGCTTTTAGCTTTTTCTCGCTGGCGCTGACTGCATAGGGATCAACATATAGGTTGATTCGGGCGCGAACAAGCTAGGAGCTAGAAGCTAGCAGCTACGTTTCACCAATTTCCCGCAAAAGCGGGTTCAATCCGGGCGCTGGCAAAGCCGGTCCGGATGCAATCCACGAAGGAGGCCAATGGCCACGATCACAATGAAGGAGCTGCTCGAAGCGGGTGTTCACTTCGGGCATCAGACCAAGCGCTGGAACCCCAAGATGAAGGAATACATCTTCGGCGAGCGCAATGGGATTTACATCATCGACCTGCAGAAGACGCTCAAGCTCTTCAAGGACGCCTCGAAGTTCGTCACCGAGTTGTGTGCGGACGGAAAGACGATTCTGTTCGTGGGCACCAAGCGCCAGGCGCAGGAAGCCATTGCCGAGGATGCCACCCGCGCGGGGATGCCCTACATCAACCAGCGCTGGCTGGGCGGTTTGCTCACCAACTGGGTGACGGTGCAGAAGTCGGTGAAGCGCCTTCAGGAGATCGACGAAATGGCCACGGATGGCCGCTATGAGCTGCTGACCAAGAAGGAAGTGATCCGCCTGGAACGGGAGCGCAAGCACTTGCAGGCGAACTTGGCCGGCATCAAAGCCATGAAGCGCCTGCCGGACGCGCTGTTCATCGTCGACTCGAACAACGAGGCGATTGCCGTAAAGGAAGCTCGCAAGCTGGGCATTCCGGTGGTGGCGGTGGTGGACACGAACTGCGACCCGACGGTGATCGATTACGTGATTCCGGGCAACGATGATGCGCTACGCGCCATTCGCCTGTTCACCTCGAAGATCGCCGATTCGGCGGCCGAGGGAGTGAACCTGGTTGGGGACAAGGCCTTTGTCGAGCAGGTGCCTGAGCAGTTGCCTGAACCGGTGGCCGAGGCAGAGGCCGCGCCGGTCGAGGAAGTGGATCTCGAAGCAGCCCTGGGCGGCGGCATTCGCAAGGCGCCTGCCGCGGTTGCGGCTTTGGACGAGCCCGATGTGGCCCAGGGCGCTCTTTAATCATTTCTGCGCATTGCAGTGCGCATACTGAGAGAAGCGTGGCCGCCAGAATTCAGTGCCACGCTTTTCTTATGCCGGGCGCGCGCGGAGCGGGCATTCTGTCCCGCGCTCCGTGTGTCGCACGGGGGAAGATCGCAAGCCCGGCAGGGGTGAGCGAAATCCAGGAAAAGAGAGACAAGCACAGTGAGCGAAAAGATTGATGCCAAGTTGGTAAAAGAGCTTCGCGAGAAGTCCGGCGCGCCCATGGGCGATTGCTTGAAGGCGTTGCAGGAGACCAAGGGGAATATCGAGGATGCTTTTGTGGTGCTGCGCAAGCGGGGCATGGCCTCGGCGCAGAAGAAGGCCGCCCGCTCGACCAACGAGGGCGCCGTGGGTACCTATATTCACGCTGGCGGCAAGATCGGCGTGCTGCTCGAGCTGAATTGCGAGAGCGATTTCGTGGCCCGCACCGAGGATTTTCAGGAACTGCTCAAGGACATCTCGATGCACATTGCGGCCTCCGATCCGCGCTATGTGAAGCCAGAGGACGTGACCGCGGCCGATCTGGAGCGCGAAAAAGATGTCTTCCGCGCCCAGGCCGCAGCCACCGGCAAGCCTGCCCCGGTGATCGAGAAAATCGTCGAGGGCAAGATGTCCAAATTCTACGAGGAGGTCTGCCTGCTGGAGCAGCCCTTTATCAAGGATCAGGCTGTGAGCATCAAGGAACTGATCGGACAGAAGGTGGGAAAGCTGGGCGAGAACATTACCGTGCGGCGTTTTGCGCGCTTCAAAGTGGGCGCAGCCGACTGGACCGTGGCTACGACCGCGCCCGTAGAGGCGGCCGCCGAGTAGCTCCTGGTTCGAGGCTGGGATCGGCGAAAGCCCATGGCACTGGCCATGGGCTTTTCTGCGCGCGGGCTCCCTGAAACATACACCCATTCCGCCTGTAGCCCGGCGGCAGACTGGAATGCCTGGAGATTCTCCGGTCTCTGTGGAGATTCGAGGCTTCGACGGGTCGCTTGCAAAACCGGGCCGGGAGTGTTTCAATTTGATTATTGAAACAGGGGTGCTCCACGAAGTGGGGCTGAGAGATACCCTCGAACCCGATCCGGATAATACCGGCGTGGGAAGTTTTCAGGGCCAGGCGGCCTTCTTCCGCGAATTTGAGCGTACATTCTCTTGTTTCAATCATTTGGGAACAAGGGGATTTCATGTACAGATTCGCCTCCATCGCGCCGCATCGCATCTCATCGCAGTCCTCCGCGCATCCGATTCCAAACCTTTCTTTGTCCACGACTGCTGCGTGCTGCGCAGCCACGGTGCGCAGCGTGGTCCCGGCGATGGGGTTGATGATTTGTTGCCTGGCCGCGCTCGCGCAAAACCCGACGCCCACAGCGGCCGTCGCACCTTCACCGTCCGCGGCGCAGCAGCCCGCCGCCCTTCCGCCGCAACTTCCGCGCGTGACCACCACCGTGGTGGTGAAGGCCAAGACAGGGAGCGAATATCTTCCTGACGCGGTCACAGTGGGCAATCTGGAAGGCGTGCCGCTGAGGGAAATGCCGCTTTCGGCCACTGTCGTCACCCGCGAACTGCTCAACGACCAGGGAGCGCGGCTACTCTCGGACGTGGTGAAGAACGACGCCTCCGTCGGAGACGATTACGTGCCGGTGGGCTACTACGGCGTCTACCAGATTCGCGGTTTTCCGATCGATCTGGCCACGGGCCTGGAAATCAATGGCATGACCATCGCCGGGGAGCAGGATGTGCCGCTCGAAAACAAGCAGAGCGTCGAATTTCTCAAGGGCATTGCCGGCGTGGAGAGCGGCGTGGCCTCGGCCGGCGGGTTGATCGACTTTGTGACCAAGCGGCCGGCGGCGATCAAGGCCGTCGATCTGGCGACGGACCAGCGCGGGACGGCCTATGGAGCCGCCGATCTGGGGCATCTCTTCGGCGCGCAGAGGCAAGTTGGCGTGCGCGTGAATCTGGCCGGCGAAAGAATTGCGACTTATATGAACGACACCAATGGCTGGCGCGCGATGGGCGCGGGCGCGGCCGATTGGCGCATCAATCCGAGAACGATCTGGAAAGGCGACTTCGAGTATCAGCACAAAACCGAACGCGACGGCAGCGGCTATCAGTTGCTGGGCGGAACGACGGTGCCGGACATCGACAAGATTTACCGCTCGACGATGCTGGGCGACCAACCGTGGGGTCCGGCCGACACCTACGACACATTCAATACCAGTACGCGGCTGGACTACGATCTGCCGGCCGGCTGGCACGCCTTCGCTGCGGGAAGCTTCAGCCATTCGCTCATTCAGGACAACGTGATTTACGCGTATGGCACGCCGTTTGATGAGAATGGCAATGTAGCTTGTCCTGGCGCTCCAGACGCGCCCGCCTACTTCTTCTGTCCCGTCGTCCAAGGCGTAAACGAAGGCGGCGATTATGGCATCTACGACTATCGCGATCCCGGCGAATTGCGCATGGATGCGCAGGCCGAGGCGATGGTCACCGGTCACATCAAGACCGGCGCGATCACGCAGGATGTGGCCTTCGGCGGAGAACTGTTTTTGCGCAGCGTGCAGCAGCCGGGTTTCTACACCTTTGCAAATCCATCTTCGCCCGATGGCATTGTGCAAGACGGAGCTGTTTACGCCTACGTTGGCGCGGAGAACATCTACCAGCCGCTCGTGCCCCTGCCCATCGAGAGCCCGCTCGAATCGGCCGGACCGCGCAGGCTATGGGAGGACAGCCACCAATCGGCCCTGATCCTTCAGGACCGGGTGAGCCTGCCCGGCCGCATTCAGCTGATTGCCGGCGGGCGTTACGATTCGCTGCGCGACCATAACTACTCTCTCGAGGCCGGCACTCCCTGCACGGCCACCAATCCCAATCTGCCGGGACCGGCGAACGATCCTTGCCCGACGACGTATGACTTGTCGAACAATCCGGTCTATTCGGTTCCCACTTTACCCAATAACACCGACAAGTCCATCTGGCTGCCGCAATACGCGGTCACCTTCAACCCGATCGAAAACCTCACGCTCTACGGCAACTACGGCGTGATGCTTTCGCTGGGCCCGCAGGCACCGTGGTGGGTCGAGAACGCGAACCAGTTTCTCAATCCATTTTTCACACGCCAGGTGGAAGTAGGCGCCAAATACGAACCGGACCAGCGCATTCTGCTGACCACGGCATTCTTTCATATGCGCGCGCCGTTCATATATCCCAAACCGGATAGCGGCGGCTTCACGTTCGTCTCCGAGGGCCGCGAAACCCACGACGGCATCGAATTCAACGCGCAGGGCCAGGCCACAAACTGGCTGCGGCTGACGGCCTCGGCGGCGGCCATGCGCGCGCTTTCGAGCGACACCGGAACGCCCACCGACGACAACAAACAGGTGCTCAATGTGCCGCATCTGCACACCACTGTTTTTGCCGATTGGACGATGCCCGGCGTGCGCGGGCTACATCTGCTGCCCGGCTGGAGTTATACGGGCCGCAAGGCAGCTATGCGCGGCGACCTGGGAGGCGTGCCCGGTTACCAAGGGAGTACCCCCGATCTTCAGGTCAGCGTCCCGAGCTACAACCTATTCAATCTGGGCGCGCGCTACACGCCGGGCGGGGACAACGGCCGCGTAACATTCCGGATTTATGCCGATAACATCACCGACAAACGCTACTGGAGCGATACGGGCGCAAGTTATGGAGATACGTTCATCTGGCTGGGCGCGCCCACCACGGTGCGGCTCTCGGCGCATTACACTTTCTAAGTGCGCGAAAAAGAAAATGAGGAAGCGTAAGCGATGACGACTGCAACCAAGGCGCATGGAATGGACGGCACGCTGGTCGAACCCGACTGGCCGCCGCTTACGCTCGCCGAGGTGCGCGCGCTGCTCTCCGGATTCCCGGATTGCGGTGAACCGATTCGCATTCTCTCCGTCAGTCCGCGGCCGTTTTCTGCAGCCAGCGTGGTGGCCGCTGGCCGCAGGCGCGTCTTCATCAAACGCCATCACAAAACCGTGCGCGACCGCGAGGGATTGCTCGAAGAGCACCGTTTTCTGAACTACCTCCATGCGCACCGCGCTCCGGTGCCGCGCGTCTTTGCGAACGCCTCCGGCGAGACGGCGATCGAATCCGGCGATTGGACGTACGAGGCGCATGAAACGCCCGCGGGCGTGGACCTCTATGAGGACGCGATCTCCTGGACACCGTTTTTTTCAACGGCCCATGCGCGCTCCGCAGGCCGGGCGCTGGCGAGTCTGCACCTTGCCGCGCAGGGTTTCGCGGCCCCGTCGCGCAAGGTGCGCCCGCTGGTGGCCAGCTTTACCATCTTTGCCGCCGGCGATCCTGGCGCCGAGTTTGCGCGCTATCTGGCTGCGCGGCCCGCGCTGGAGAAAACCTTGTCTGGCTGCGGGGTTTACCTCGATGCGCTCGATCTTCTCGCGCCGTTTCATGCCCGGCTTCTGCCGCTTGTGCCCGCGCTCGAGCCGCTGTGGACGCACAACGACCTGCACGCCTCGAACCTTTTGTGGAGCGATGACGGCCTTGATGCCCAGGCCACAGCGGTGATCGACTTCGGCCTGGCCGACCGCACCAGTGCCGTGCATGATCTGGCCCAGGCTATCGAGCGGAACATCGTCGAGTGGCTTACGCTTCAACAGAACTCCGGCCATCCGGAGAATGTGCCGGTACATCTGGATCATCTGCGGGCGCTGCTCGACGGCTACGACGAAGTGCGTCCGCTCTCGGAGCAGGAGGCGGCGGCGCTCGGGCCGATGACCGCTCTCTGCCACGCCGAGTTTGCGCTCTCCGAGGCCGACTATTTTATCGGCGTGTTGCATTCGGAAGAAAAGGCGCGGGTGGCCAGCGAAGAGTATCTGCTGGGCCATGCGCGCTGGTTTCGCTCGGCGGGCGGAAGGAAATTGCTCCAGGCCATCGACCGCTGGGCAGCAAGGCGCGAGCCAGGGTGTCAACCGCAGGCGGGAGTGCTGATGGGAGCCGCGGACCAATGCACTGGATGACGATCGCGCACTCTCTTGCCGCAAACTGGATGGCCCACTGGATGGAGTACGCGGGCGTCGTGACGACGGTTGTGGGCATCTGGCTCAGCACGCGCCGCAGCCTGCTCTGCTGGCCGATGGTGCTGATCTCCGATCTGCTCTACCTGGTGGTCTTTTACCGCGTCCGCCTCTATTCGGATGCGCTGCTGCAGATTTTCTTTCTGGCCTTCACGCTCTATGGGTGGTGGTATTGGTGGCTCGGCGTGCGCGAAGAAGGCGAGGTGCGCGTGGTTCGGCTGCCGCCGATGAGTATGTGGATGGGATTGGCGGCGGGCGCGGCGGGCAGTGTGCTGCTGAGCTTGCTGATGGAAAGAGTGGGCGCGGCGCTGCCTCGTCTGGATGCGTCGCTGATGAGTTTCAGCCTCGTGGCCAGTTGGTGGCAGACGCGCAAGCACATCGCCAACTGGTGGCTATGGATTGCCGTGGATCTGGTTTATATCGGCGAATATCTTTACAAGGGACTTCGGCCGACAGCCACGCTCTACGCGGGCCTAGTGGCGCTGGCCGCGCTGGGATTGCGCGACTGGCGCCGGGCCGCTCATGCCGGCGAGCGGAAAGAAATGGGGCGGTCACAACAAAGATCCGCCCCGTGAAAGGCAAGCGTCAGATGGCGGCCTGCACAACGTTATGGAGCGGCTCGCCGGCGATGTAGCGGCGCAGTTCGCCCGCCGCGGTATCGAGGGAACGGGGCGAAAACTGCGGGCTCGATCCGGCCACGTGGGGTGTGAGCAGAAGGTTGGGGCAGCTCCACAGGGGGTGGCCCTCGGGCAGCGGTTCGGGATCGGTGACATCGATAGCGGCGCGAATGCGGCCCGCATTCAGAGCATCCACCAATGCATTCGTGTCCACGATGGGCCCGCGCGCGGCATTCACCAGCAGCGCACCCTGGCGCATGAGAGCGAACTGGCGGCTGCCGATGAGGCCGCGGCTTTCGTCGGTCAAGGGCAGGATCAGGATCACGACTTCCGCCTGCGGCAAAAGGTTGTCGAGTTCACTGACGGCATGGACGAGCGGTTCGGTCCGCGGTCTACGGGCCACGCGCAGCATCTTGACATGAAAAGGATCGAGCATTCGCTCGATTTCCTGGCCAATGCCGCCGTGGCCTACCATCAGCACGGTTTTGCCGGTAAGTTCCTCGAGCAGGACGGGCGGATAAACCGGACGCGCGTCGCCGCTGATGCGGGCATAGTGCTCGGGAGCTTCAAAGCGGCGCTTCCACTGGCCGGCGTTCTGTATGTCGAAATAAAGCGGGAAATACTTCAGTGTGGCCAGAATGGCGCTGACGGTCCACTCGGCGGTGGCGATGTTGTGCGCGCCGTGAGCGTTGCAGATGGTGACGTGCGGTCCAGCCACGCCGGGAATCCACTCCGTGCCGGCCATCAAGGACACGATCAGGCGCACGCCGTGCAGATGGGGATAGATTTTGATGGCTCGCTGCGCATAAGGATCGGGAATCCAGACGTCGATGTCGACGTCGCGATCGAGATTGTCAGGCAAGGGGATGAGCTCGATCCCGGGAGGAAAATCGCTCAATAATTCCGCGGACAAGACCGACGGATAACCAACTTTTAACATTGCATTCGCCTCTCAGAATTGTGTTTTCAACTTCGGAGATACAAGCTGCCTCTCTCTCCATGCTACACCGCTCCGGGGCGCATGATGGCCCTGCGGCGATTGACTTCCGGGCACGCTGCTCAATACCATTGCTCACCAGGCGGGACTGCTTATCGCCCAATTCCACCCGAATAGGGCATCCTTGAATGAGCGGGTTCTTCCGTCTAGGATCGCACCCATGCGCCTGAGAGCCAACAAGACGAAATCACAGCAGCAGCTTGCAATCAAGCTGCGCATGGATCCGGAGAGAGACTTTGGCTTTTTTACCTGGGAGCGCCGCTGGCTGCTGATTCACGCCGCAAAGACGGCGCTGGCGGCGGCGCTGTGCTGGTGGATCGCCATGCGCCTGGGAATGCACGACGGTTACTGGGGGGCAATCAGCGCCATCATCGTGCTGCAATCGAACTTCGGCTCCACGATTTCCGCCTCGCGCGATCGCATCCTGGGAACGCTGATCGGCGCGCTGATCGGTTTCTCGTTTACTGAGTTCGGTGTGCTGCCCTGGAACTAT
This sequence comes from uncultured Acidobacteriaceae bacterium, assembly GCA_963788415.1. Classification (GTDB taxonomy): domain Bacteria; phylum Acidobacteriota; class Terriglobia; order Terriglobales; family Acidobacteriaceae; genus Telmatobacter. The sequence continues at coordinate 12,574 of CAWBHO010000066.1, forward strand.
ATCCTGGCCGTTCTGACGGCGGTGGTGGTGTGCGGATTGCTGAACATGCGCAACAGCGCGCGGCTGGCTGGGGTGACGATCACCATTTTGATGCTGGTGCAGAAGGGCGGTTCGCACTGGACCATCGCGCTGGACCGGGTGATCCAGGTCCTGATGGGAATCGTGGTGGCTCTGGCGGTTTCCACGCTGGTCTATCCCGATCGCGCGCGGCTGCGGCTTCGTGACGGACTGGCGCAGGAGTTTCTGGTGCTGGGCGCGTTTTTCGAGGGAATTCTCGAAGGTTTTCGCGGTACGCCGGCCGAAAACCTGCCGAAGCTGCGCGAAGATGTGCAGGCCATCCTGCTCGGCAACGACCAACTGCTGCAGGCGGCGCGCAACGAGCCCTCCGGCGGAGCGGGATGGCGCGAAGGGCTGGCCATGCTGTCGCAGTTTGGCCGCTCGATCTTCGAGGCGCTGACTGCGCTGGAATTGGCAGTCAAAGACAGCCACGAAGATGGGTACGCACAGCAGCTTGAACCGGTGATGGAAAAGCTGGCCATGGACATTCGAACGCGCTTTCATTACCTGGCCCAGTGCATCCACGGCTGGCGCTTTCAGGCCCCCGCGCAGGGGTTGCTGCTCGAAGAGGACATTGCACGGTTGGAGGCGCGCATGGCCGAGGTGCGGCCGACGGGATTCCAGTTTTTGCAGGCTGAGATTTTGCGCGTTTATGCCGTGCAACTCCACTTGAAGCAGATCGCGCGGCTGCTGTGCGCAACGCGTGTGGAGACCAGCCGCGCCGTCGGCGAAGCACAGAAGTAGGCCAGCTCTGGCGCCGGACGCCGACTGCTCAGAAAAGCTGCGCGCGGTTCAGACCGCGAGTAAATCGGTGTAAACGGCCATGCCCACTACAGCATCGGCGCCCAGAGCGTCCAGAGCGTCCACCTCCTGCTGCGAACGAATGCCGCCGGCGACGATGAGCTGGCGTCGGGTGAGCTTGCGCAATCGTACGGCCGTCTCGATGGGAAAGCCCTGCATCAGCCCTTCGCCGTCCACGTGCGTCGAGAGAAATGCGGCGACGTGGGCTTCAAGTTGCGGAATCGCCTCGTCGGGCGTGAGGTCGACCTGAGCCTTCCAGCCTTTCACGGCGATGCGGCCGTTCTTGGTGTCGATGCCGGCCACCACGCGCTCAGCACCAACGGAGGCGGCGAGCGACGCAGCGAAATCGACATTGACTGTGCCCTCGACAGAGAATAAAGCGGACCCGACGATGACGCGCCTGGCGCCCGCGTCGAGCACCTGTTCAGCGCGCTCGATGGAATGAATGCCGCCGCCGGCCTGAACCGGCAGCCGCCTGGCAATCTGCGCCACCAATGCGGAGTTATCGCCCTGGCGCATGGCCGCGTCCAGGTCGATGAGCTGGACCAGCGGAAATTTGGAGAATTTTTCGATCCAGTATTCGAAGTCGTCAAACGCCAGGCGCAGCTTTTCGCCCTGCACCAACTGAACGATCTTTCCGCCCAGCAAATCGATCGAAGGAATCAGCATGGAAGCCTCACGGAAACGCCGGCTTTGGCCAGCTCCTCTTTGAGCGAACGCGCGCTCGAAACGCCGAAGTGAAAGATGCTCGCAGCGAGAGCCGCGTCGGCCTTGCCGCGTCCGAAGACGTCGACAAAATGGGCCACAGTTCCCGCGCCGCCCGAGGCGATCACCGGAATGCCGACCGACTCGCTTACTGCCGCGGTCAGCTCGCAATCGAAGCCGGTCCTCATGCCGTCAGAGTTCATTGAGGTAAGCAGGATCTCGCCCGCGCCGCGCTCTTCCGCTTCGCGCGCCCACTCGACCACGCGGCGGCCCGCGAGCTTGCGTCCGCCCTGAACATAGACCTGCGCATCGCGCACCGGATCAGCGGCTTCCGGATCGCGGCGCGCATCGATGGCGACGACGACAGCCTGCGCGCCAAAGCTACGCCCGATGGCATCGATCAACGCGGGATCAGCAAGCGCGGCCGAGTTCACGCTGACCTTGTCGGCGCCAGCCTCGAAGACCTGCGCCGCGTCTTCCGCAGTCCGGATGCCGCCGCCCACGCAGAAGGGTACGAAGAGCTCGCGCGCGGTGCGTCGCACCGTCTCGAGCAGCGTTCCCCGGTTCTCGTGCGTGGCCGTGATGTCCAACAGCACAATCTCGTCCGCGCCTTCGCGGGCATGGCGCGCGGCCTGTGTGGCCGGGTCGCCCGCATCGATGAGATCGACAAACTGCACGCCCTTCACGACGCGCCCGCCGTGCACGTCGAGACAGGCGATGATGCGCTTGGTCAGCATGTTAGTTTCCTTCCCACTTGAGAAAATTGCCGAGAATCTTCAGTCCTGTGGCGCCTGACTTTTCCGGATGAAACTGGGCGCCCATTACATTGCCGCGTTCGACCGCCGCGGCGAAAGGTTCGATGTACCGCGTAATGGCCGCAGTGTCGGCAGTGACCGGAGCTTTGTAGGAATGCGTGAAGTAGACGTGCTCGCCCGGCTCGACCCCAGCAAGAAGTTGCGAATCTGCGCGGACTTCGAGAGAATTCCAGCCAACATGCGGAACTTTTTCCGAGCTTTCCGGAAAGTGCTCGCACGATTCAGCGAAAGCGCCAAGCCCCGGCTGCGCGGGCGCTTCGCTCGATCCTGCGTAAAGCCACTGCATTCCCACACAGATGCCAAGAAACGGAACGCCGCGCGCAATGGCCGCGCGAATCGCGGCGGTGAGGCCGGTTGAGTCTAGCCGTTCGGTAGCCGCAAAATGGCCCACGCCGGGCAGCACGATGCGCTCCGCGGCTTCGACGAGCGCCAGATCGCCGTCTGTCACATCGGCTCCGCGCCCAGATGGCGCAGCGCCTTCAGCACCGAGGTGAGATTGCCGGCTTTGTAATCGATGACTGTAACTCGCATCAGAGCAGTCCTTTCGTCGAGGGCAGCATCTCACCCAGTTGCTTGTCGCGTGAGCAGGCCACGCGCAATGCTCGCGCGAAGGCCTTGAAGATGGCTTCGATCTTGTGGTGGTTGGAGCGGCCGTACATGGTCTTCACGTGGACATTGGCGCGTGCGCCGCGCGCGAAGCCCTCGAAAAAGTCCGTCACCAACTCGGTTTGCAGATCGCCCACCAGGCGCGTGCGCACTTTGGTTTCGACGGCAAAGGCTGCGCGCCCGCTCAGATCGACGGCAGCAATGGCGAGCGTCTCGTCCATGGGCATCAGGAAGTAGCCGGCGCGCAGGATGCCGCGCTTGTCGCCCAGGGCGCGGTCGAAGGCCTCGCCCAGCGCGATGCCCACGTCCTCAACCGTGTGGTGTTGATCGACATCAAGATCGCCGTCGCAGTTGAGTTCCAGATCGAATGCGCCGTGGCGCGTGAACAGCTCCAGCATGTGGTCGAAGAAGCGAATGCCGGTGGAGATCTTGTATTGTCCGCTGCCTTCAATGGTCAGCTTGATGGCGATGCGCGTTTCGGTGGTGTTGCGTTCAAAGCTCGATGTTCGCAGGGCTTTCGCGGTATTCGAGATCCTGGACTTAGGATATCCACCCCGCGGACGAAGAGCTGTTTGCGAGGACTTCGGTGCTTGGGCACCCGGCCGAGTTTCTTTCTTGAGCGTCACTGAGAGCCTCCTTTAATCCTGAGTGCAGACAGAGCTTGGCGCAGCGTTGCGGCGGCCTGGCGCATCTGCTCACGCGTACCGATGGTAACGCGCACGCGGCCATCGCAGCCCGGGTCGCTCGACCGGTCGCGGACCAGCACTCCGGCCGCGCTCATCAATCGCGTAAATTCCTGGTGCAGAACGCCAATTTCGATCAGGACGAAGTTGGCCCTGCTCGGCCAGCGACGAATTCCCGTTTCGTCGAGCGCAGCCTCGAATTCGGTACGCGCGGCCACCACTTCGCTGGCGTACCAGTCCAGATAGGCCGTGTCTTCAAGCGCCGGCGGCAGACAGGCCAACGCCAGCGAATTCACGCTGTACGGCGAGAGCACGCGCTTGACCCAGCGCATCAGCTCGACCGGACCAGCCAGCAGGCCGAGGCGCAATCCGGCCAGACCGTAAGCCTTCGAGAAGGTGCGCGCGACCATGAGATTGGGAATTCTGCCAATCTGATCGAGGACGGTTTCGCCACAAAAATGGAAGTACGCCTCATCCACCAGAAGCACGGCGTGGGGCGCGCGCTCGGCGAGTTCCAATAACTGCGCCCGTGTGGCCACAGAGCCGGAAGGGCTGTTGGGATTAGCGAGTGCGATGATCTTGGTGCGCGGCGTGATGGCCCCCAGCAGCCGCTCGAAAGGAAACTGCAGACTGTCGTCCGCGAGCACGGAAATCACCTGTGCATCCGTTGCCGAGGCGTAGACCTCGTACATCGTATAGGTGGGCACAGGCAAGAGCAGTTCATCGCCCGCGTCGAGAAAACTCTCGAAGAGCACGTGGATCGCCTCGTCCACACCGTTGGTCAGCGCGAGTTGCGCGGGCGCGAGACCGAGATGCGCCGCGACGATGGCCTCGGCCGGTGCGCGCTCTGGATAGCGCGTGAGGCTGCCGGCCGTGATGCGGTCCAGCGCCTCGCGCACCCTGGGTGAGCAGGCCAATGTGTTCTCGTTGAAGTCCAGGCGGAGAGCGTCGCGGCAGCCGAGCGGCGGGTGGTACTCCTTCATCGCTTGCACGCGAGCGCGCGGTTTGGGGCTTGCCGCAGGGGCTAAAGCCCCGCATTCTTTTTGGAACGCTTCCGGCACGACTGAAGTCGTGCCCTGACACTCGTTGCCAGACTCCCTATTCACGAGACCTCCTCTTTGCCAAGCGCGTGCGAATGGCTCCAGCGTGGGCGGTGAGGCCTTCAGCTTCGGCCAAAAGCGCGGCTTGCGGACCGAGCACGCGCAGGGCCTGCGCGGAATACTGCTGCACCGTGATGAGCTTGATGAAATCGTTGACGCTCAAACCGCCGCGTACACGCGCCATGCCACCGGTAGGCAGAGTGTGATTCGGTCCGGAGATGTAATCGCCCATGGGCTGCGCGCTCCAGCGTCCGACGAAGACCGACCCCGCGTTTTGCACCCAGTCAAGATCGCTCGCAGCGTCCACGGTGAGGTGTTCAGGGGCAATGCGATTGGTGATTTCGCGTGCCTCTTCGACAGATGCGGCGACAATGACCAGGCCGTTGCGATCAAGCGACTCGCGCGCAACCGGATTCAAGCGGCTGCGCAGTTTAGCTTCGGCCATCACTTCTTTGGTAAGATCCGTGTGCGTGGTGATGAAGATGGCCAGCGCTTCGGGATCGTGTTCGGCCTGCGCGACCAGGTCGGAGGCGATCTCGTTCGCATGGCCGCGCTCGCTGGTGACCACAATCTCCGTGGGGCCGGCGAGCATGTCGATGGCGCAGTCGAATGCAACCAGACGCTTGGCTGCAGTGACGTAAAGATTGCCGGGACCAACGATCTTATCGACACGCGGCACGGTCGCGGTTCCATAAGCCAATGCGGCCACGGCGTGCGCGCCACCGAGGCGGTAAAACTCCGTGATGCCGATGAGATGCGCGGCGGCGAGGGTCTCCGGCGCGGGCCTGGGCGAGACCACTGCGATGCGCCGGACACCCGCAACCTGCGCGGGAATGGCGGTCATCAGCAAGGTCGAGGGCAGCGGGTGGCGGCCGCTGGGCACATAGCAGCCCACCGCGTCGAGCGGGCGGACAAGCTGGCCGGTGATGAGGCCGGGAACGGGTTCTTCACTGAAGGAAGCGGGAAGTTGCGCCACCGCAAAGGCGCGAATCTGCTCGGCAGCCGTGGACAAGGCCTTGCGCAGCGCGGGTGTGGCCGCTTCCCAGGCAGAAGCCATCTCCTCGGCCGTGACCGAGAGAGCGTCCGCGCCGGTGAGGCCATCGAATTGCTCAGCGTAGCGCAGCAGAGCGCGGTCGCCCCGCCTGCGCACATCGGTCACGATGCGCCGGACGGCAGGCAGTACGGCATCGAGCGCCGCGCCGCCGCGCTGTTCGAGGGCGGCGAGAATTTCTGCGGTTTGTTGCGCGCCGCGGCCTTTGGTTCGGATGATTTTCATTCACGTTCTCCGGGATTTGCAAAGTTTCCGCGTGAGTTTTGCCGGGAAAATTGCGTTCCCTCAGGGGCTAAAGCCCCGGCGTATTTCAGCCAGTTGCGGCACGGCTGAAGCCGTGCCCTTTCAAAGCCCGATTGTCGCTACAGGCTGTTTGGTCCGTTGTGTCCCAGGTCTCAATATCGAGCCCTCCACCTCTCGGACTAAGACCTGTCCGCGGGGGCCCCGGACCTGGGGCCTTCGGAGTTCATGAGCAACAAAAAGCGAAAAGAGCACGTCGCCTACAGCACGACCTTGTTGAGCGGATACTCGACGATGCCTGTTGCCCTGGCTGCCTTGAGCCTGGGAATCACGTCGCGGGCCACGCGCTCTTCGACGATGGTGTTCACCGCGACCCAGCCGGAGTTCGACAGTTGAGAAACGGTGGGCGAGTTGAGCGCGGGCAGCACGGCGAGCACCGCGTCCAGATCGGCGCGCTCGACGTTGAGCATCAGCCCCACCTGCGACTGCGCGTCGATGGCCCCACGGAGCATGAGCGCAATCTGGTCGATCTTTTCGCGCTTCCACGCATCGGCAATGGCGTTTTTCCCGGCGATGAGATGCGTTTCGCTCTCCATGACCGTGTCGATGATCTTGAGACGGTTGGCCTTGAGCGAGCTGCCTGTCTCGGTGACTTCCACGATGGCGTCGGCCAGCGTGGGCGGCTTGACTTCCGTCGCGCCCCAACTGAATTCGACCTTGACGTTGACGCCTTTGGCCGCGAAGTAGCGCTTGCTGACTTCCACCAACTCAGTGGCAACGATCTTGCCCTCCAGATCCTCGGCCTTCTCGAAGCCGCTGCCTTCGGGAACGGCGAGCACCCAGCGCACCTTGCGGCGGCTCTGCTTGGAGTAAGTGAGCGAGGTGATGCTGGTGAGGTCGAGACCGCTCTCGACGACCCAGTCGATGCCGGTGAGGCCGGCGTCGAGGACACCGTGATCGACGTAGCGGGCCATCTCCTGCGCGCGAATTAACATGCACTCAATCTCCGGATCGTCGATGGAGGGGAAGTAGGAGCGGCCGTCGGCGTAAATGTTCCAACCAGCTCGCTTGAAGAGCGCAATGGTCGCATCCTGCAAACTGCCTTTGGGAATGCCGAGTCTGAGCTTGTTAGCCACGAGCGACCTCTTTCTCTGCCTGCGCGCCGGGCGCGTCGAGAGTTAGCGGCTTGGTGAAGCAACTGATCGTGCCCTCGTGGCAGACGAGTCCGTCGCCCTCGACAACTACACGAAACAATAAAGTATCGTTGTCGCAGTCGGTTGCGGCGGAGACGACGCGCAGGCGGTTGCCGCTGGTTTCGCCCTTCATCCAGAGCTTTTGGCGGGTGCGGCTCCAGAAGGTAACGAAGCCGGTATCGAGGGTCTTGGCGTAGCTGGTGGCGTTGAGAAAGCCCAGCATCAGCATCTCGCCGGTGCGCGCATCCTGGACGATGCCGGGGACAAGCCCGTCCATTTTGCCGAAGTCGATGATTGGATTGTTATTGCTCATGTTTTTCCTTGTTTTTGTTGGGGGGTTATTGTCGGAACACGAAAAAGCCCGCCGGTTCTTGTCGCCGGCGGGCTTGGTGTCTCTTGAGATCTCTCTGGCCGATTTACATCAGGCCATGGCAGTCCGCCGGCATGGAGGTTCCATGATGGTGGTGATGGGCGTGATGGCGGTTGCACTGCATCTGATTCAAACCATAAAGGAAGCGGCTGCGCGGTGTCAAATCTTTCGCTTGCGGCCTGAGGCCTGGGAGCGGAGAATGGAGCCGTGCGAAGAGGGGCGCAATTTGCGGTTTTGGCGGCGGCGATGCTAGGGGTTTGCCTGTTGGGAACGGCGCAATACCAGGATCGCGACACGCGCGGCGTGCCTAAAACCTCCGCGACGGCCCCTCCGCCCGAAACGCGCATCGACATCAATCACGCCAGCTTGGATGAGTTGCTGAGGGTTCCGGGCATGACGCGCAGTTGGGCCGGACGGATTGTTCGCTTCCGGCCTTACCGCACTAAAATCGATTTGCTGGAACACGGCGTGGTGACCAGCCAGGTCTACGACCGCATCAAGGATTATGTGATCGCGCACCGCGATCCGCACTGAGGGGAGTCGCTCTGGTGCTCCACCTCGCTTCGCAGAAGGGCTGAGGCGTGGAGCGCAGCCCGTGCATGGAAGTGTTTGCGGCGAACAGAAGATTATCGCGGGCCTGAAATCCTGGTTTCAGAGGGCTTGACGGGAGCACGCATGATGGCGCGCTCCCGTCGAAAACGGTGAATTGTTCACGTTTCCCTATGCTTCGTTCGTCTCTGGCGCTGGAGCATCGCCGCGTTGGAGCAGTCGGCTCAGAAGCACATAGAGCACGGGAATAAAGAACAGGTTGAGGACGGTGGAGAGCAACATGCCGCCCACGACGGTGGTGCCCACGGAGCGGCGGCCCAGCGCGCCCGCC
>CAWBHO010000067.1:0-42934 GCA_963788415.1 uncultured Acidobacteriaceae bacterium
CGGCGAGGAATTAAAAAATCATTGCGTAACGTAGCGCAAACTTATCAAATTTGATAAACTGCATGGGAAGGCAAACGTCCAGCGATGGCTTGGAATGTTGATTTCTATCAGGACGATGACGGGAAACTGCCCGTAATGAAATGGCTGGACACCCTGCCAGAGGAAGTTCGAGGCAAGGTCATTGCCCGTATCGATCTGCTGAAAGAGGGAGGGCCGACTCTCGACTATCCCTACACTTCGCAGATTGACGGGCGACTACGCGAGATTCGGCTGCGAGTGGGAAAAACGCGCTATCGGGTTCTGTACTTTTTCGATGACGACCGTACTGCAATCTTGCTGCACGGTCTGACGAAGAACACTCCGGCAGTAGAGGAAGCAGACAAGCGTATCGGCAGCGCAAGGATGGCAAAACACGAGGCTCGTTTAGGCTCGAAGCGCTCCGCCGGGGCCAGACGCGGAAAAGGAGAAGGAAACAAATGACGACAGCTTGGGATCACTACGTAAAAAAGGAACTCCGCAAGCCCGCAGTCAAGAAGGCGTACGAAGAGGAGACGCAGGTATTGAAGATTGGCTTGGAGTTGGCCAATCAGCGGCGGCATAAGGGGCTGACTCAGGCAGAGGTCGCGGAGAAGATCGGGACCAGTGCTCCGCAGCTCAGCCGAACCGAGCGCAAGCCTGAAAATGCCAACATGCGAACCTTGATCCGGTATGCCGCAGCCGTTGGCATGGACCTCGACATTCGCCTTGTTGCACGTGGATAACGTACTCGCTAGACGGGCGAAATAGGGCAATCTTAGTGGCTGTTTAGATGGCTGTTGGTTTCCAACTTTTCTGCGTTTCGGTGCGATTCTTTGCAAAGAAGAATCGCACTTTATCTTTATGAATACAAATATGTTATTCGCTTACGTGCAACACACTGCGATTCGCTGCAAAACTGCCAAAATTGGACTTAAAATCCGCAGGATCTCATCGCCAGCCCCACCGCAGGGTTTTAACGCCAGCCCCACCGCAGGGTTTTAACGCCAGCCCCACCGCAGGTGGCCAGCGCAGGTGGCCGCGGGTGGAAACTGATACCATCAGAAACCGATGAGCGACGAAGAAAATGAACCCCTCCACGGCACGGATCTAAGCAATCGTGAAGCTGCGCGCGTGAACCGGGCAGCTTGCCAGCCGGCGGCTTTGGTGCGCACCGAGGCGGCGGCACTTGAAGCCCTGGCCGCGCGCCTCGAAGGGCCGATGGCCGGCGCGTTCGAACGCGCCGTCGAGCTGATTCTGTTGTGCGGCGAGGGACGCGGCCGGGTGGTGGTCACGGGCATGGGCAAGAGCGGCATCATCGCGCAGAAGATCGCCGCCACGCTCAGCTCCACCGGTTCGCCGGCCCTGTTTCTGCATCCGGCCGAGGCGGTGCACGGCGACCTGGGCGTGCTGATGGCGGGCGACGTGGTGGTGGCGCTGTCGGCCTCGGGCGAGACGGAGGAGATTCTGCGCCTGCTGGCCACGCTGAAGCGCAAAGGCGACGCGCTGGTGAGCTTCAGTTGCAATCTGAACTCGACCCTGGCCCAGGCCAGCGACGTGGCTCTCGATTGCGGCGTGGAGCGCGAGGCCTGCGCGCTGAACTTGGCCCCGACCGCCTCGACCACCTCCATGCTGGCCCTGGGCGACGCGCTGGCCATTGCGGTCAGCCTGCGCAAAGGCTTTCAGGCGGAGGATTTCGCCGAGCTGCACCCCGGCGGCAAGCTGGGCAAGCGGCTGGCCAAGGTCCGTGAGCTGATGCACGCGGGCGACGCCGTCCCGGTGGTCGCGCCCACGACGCCCATGGCCGACGTGATCTACGAAATGTCGTCGAAGAAGCTGGGCATCACCACCGTGCAGGAGCGCGGACAGTTGCGCGGCGTCATCAGCGACGGCGATCTGCGGAGGCTTTTGGAGCGGGAAGGTGGCGCAGCGCTCTCGAAGACGGCCGGCGAAGCGATGAACCCTTATCCCCGCACCATCGCCGCCCAGGAGCTGGCCGCCACGGCGCTGGCCATCCTCGAAGAGCGCAAGATCACCTCGCTGGTGGTGGTGGACGCCGTGGGTGCGGTCGAAGGCGTCCTCCACCTGCACGATCTGTGGGGCGTGGAACTAATCTGAAGACAGAGAAAAGGGGATGAGGGAACAGGAAACAGGGAGTTTTTGTTGACAGTTCATTGTTCCACTCCTACGCTTGGATCATGCAGGTTGAACTCACTCCAGCACAAAATTCGTTCGTTGCCCTGGGAATCCAGGAAGGGCGTTTCCGTGACTCCGACGAGGCGGTGCGGCAAGCTCTCGCGCTGTGGGAGAAGCGAGAACGCGCGCGCATTGAACTGCTCGCCTCCCTCGACCTTGCCGAGCAGTCTCTCGATGCCGGGGAGGGAGAAACCTACACCGGCGAAACTCTATCCAAGCTGGTTGAGTCCGTCAAAGAGCGCGGTTTGGCCCGGCGCGCCAATCTATAGTGCGCATTCGCCTGGCGCCGCAAGCAAGACTCGACCTCGATGCGATCTGGCTTTACATAGCGCGGGAGAGTGGTAGCGAAGATGCCGCGACGCGCGCCATTAGCTCCATCACAGACGAATTCGGGTTATTTGCCAAGTTTCCCCACATCGGCAGGAGCCTCGAATCGGAGTTGCGCCCCAGTATTCGCACCTTTCCGGTCAACAGTTATGTGATCTTCTACAGCGTGAGACCTGAGGAGATACGAATTCTTCGCATCCTTCACGCCCGTCGCGATGCACAAGCCATTTTTGCGGAAGAATGATCAGCCGATCGGCCTGCAACTGCGACTATAGCAAAACCAGAGTAGCTGTACCCAGAGGCTATCGCTCAAAGTGGGCTTTTCCTCAAGAAAAAGCCACCTCGCATACGTTCCGCGAGGGCACGTTTACTCTGGTTTTGCTCTAAGATAGTGCCATGCGATTCCCTGCCCTTCGCTCTCTCTGCTGGCGTCTACTGGCGCTTGCCGTAGCCACCACGCTCGTCCTCCAATCCGCGCCGCAAGCCGCAAGCCAGACCGTCTCCCCGGCGGCCAAACCTGCCAGCGCTGCGGCCGCAGCACCCGCCGCAGCCGCGCCTGTTGCCGCCGCTCCTGTCGCGTCTTCTGCCACGTCTGTTGCCGCATCTTCTGCGCCCAAGCCCAAGCCGCCCGTCAAGCTGGACGATATCTTCGCTCCAGCGCCCACCCGCGCCGAGATGCTGCGCGGGGCCTACGGACCCTTTCGCGCCAACAACGACCTGCTCTATTACCATCTGGACATCCGCGTCGATCCCGTGAAAGCAGTGGATCAGCGGCAAGAACACGATTCGCTTCAGGATGCTCAAGGATGGCACGCGCATTCAGCTCGACCTGCGCGAGACGCTCGCCATCGACAAGATTCTCTGGGGCGCGACAGCGCTCAAGTACGAGCGCGACTCGGGCGCGGTCTTCGTGGATTTTCCCGAAGACACTGCGCGCCGGCCAGGTCTATTCCATCGATTTTTATTACTCCGGCCATCCCGAGGAGATCGGCCGCTTCGGCGGCATGACCTTCAAGAAAGATCCCGCGGGGCGCGTCGTGGATCAACACCGCCTGCGAGGGCGACGGGGCCAGCGTCTGGTGGCCGAACAAGGACCAGTGGCGCGATGAGGTCGAGAGACATGGACATCAGCGTGGCCATTCCCAACGGCCTGGTGGATGTGTCGAACGGCAAGTTCGTGGGCAAGACCGATCTGGGCGACGGCTACACGCGCTGGGACTGGCATGTGAGTTATCCGATCAATAACTACGATGTCGCGCTGAATATCGGCGAATTATGTCCACTTTTCCGACAAGTTAGGCGATCTGCCGCTGGATTTCTATGTGCTGCCTGAGGATCTGGACAAGGCGAAGAAGCAGTTTGCGCAGGCCAAGGGAATGCTCGAGGCGTACCAGCATTACTTCGGCGCGTATCCCTTTCGCGCAGAGACGGCTACAAGCTGATCGAAGTGCCCTACCTGGGCATGGAGCATCAGAGCGCGGTGGCCTACGGCAACGGCTTCACGAACGGCTACATGGGCCGCGACTGGACGGGCATGGGCATCAGCCTGCGCTTCGACTTCATCATCATCCACGAGAGCGGGCACGAGTGGTTCGGCAACAGCATCACGGCCGCCGATCCCTCCGACATGTGGATTCACGAGGGCTGGACGACCTATCTCGAAGGCCTCTATGTCGAATATCGCTGGGGCAAGGACGACGCCATCAAGTACCTGAACGGCGATAAGCCGAAGGTGGAAAATCTGCGGCCCATCATCGCCGAGCGCGGCGTAAATGCCGAGCCCGACCGAGGACCAGTACTTCAAGGGCGCGCTGATGCTCAACACCCTGCGCAGCGTGGTCAACGACGATGCCAAGTGGTTTGCGCTGATGCACGGCTTCTATCAGCATTTCAAGTATCAGAACATCATGACCGAAGACGTGGTGAGCTTACTTCAACCAGCACACCGGCATGAACCTGACGCCGATCTTCAACCAGTATCTGCGCCACGCGGCAGATTCCCGCGGCTGGAGCTGCTGTTTGGCGAAGCGCCGGGCATGGTGATGTACAAGTGGCGCGCCGATGAGGAGGATTTCGCGATGCCGGTGCGCGTGGGCACGCCGGGAGATTGGCAGATCATTCATCCGACGACCAGTTGGCAGTGGATGCAGACGCCGCTGACCAAGGATCAGTTCCAGGTGGCGACGGATTTGTACTACGTGGACGTGAACAAGCAATAAGGAGTTCAACTTGCGGAAGGGTGCGGAAATTCTTCCCTCTGGGGATGAAGCCCGCGCCCCTTCCGGGGTTTCCTGCTTTCGGCGCTGAGGGTAAACTAGAGGCATGGCGGAGATTCAGCGCAGGAAAACCGGGACGGTCAAAATCGGGCAGGTTCGCGTCGGCTGGGAGGTTCCGGTCGTCGTGCAGTCGATGACCAACACCGACACGGCGGATATAGCTGGCACCATCGAACAGGTTGCGGCCCTGGCCCTGGCGGGCTCGGAGATTGTCCGCGTCACGGTGAACAACGAGGAGGCCGCGGCGGCTGTTCCGCACATCGTCGAGGGTCTGGAAAAACGCGGCCTGAGCGTGCCGATCGTGGGCGATTTTCACTATAACGGTCATCTGCTGCTCAAGAAGTTTCCAGAAACGGCGCGCGCGCTGGCCAAGTACCGCATCAACCCCGGCAACGCATCGATTGGCAAGAAAGACAACGACAATTTTCAGGTCATGATCGAAGTTGCGGTCGGAAAACCAGAAGCCGGTGCGCATCGGCGTGAACTGGGGCTCGCTGGATCAGGCGCTGCTGACCCGCATGATGGACGAGAACAACCGCCTGCCGCAGCCGCTGCCGGCGCGCGAAGTGATGATGGAGGCCATGGTGCGCAGCGCCCTCGATTCGGCCGCCGCCGCCGAACACTACGGGCTCACCCGCGACCAGATCATCCTCTCCGCCAAGGTGAGCGGCGTGCGCGACCTGATCGACGTGTACACCAGCCTGGCCGCGCGCTGCGATTACGTGCTGCACCTGGGGCTGACTGAAGCCGGCATGGGCTCGAAGGGGCTGATCGCCTCGACGGCCGCCCTGGCTCCGCTGCTTTTGGCCGGCATCGGCGACACCATCCGGGTGAGCCTGACGCCCAAGCCGGGCGGAGACCGCACCGAGGAAGTGCTGGCCGCGCAGCAAGTGCTGCAATCGCTGGGGATTCGCAGCTTCATGCCCCAGGTCACCAGTTGCCCCGGCTGCGGGCGCACAACGAGCACCTATTTTCAGGAGCTGGCCGAGCAGATTCAGAGCTATCTGCGCACCTCGATGCCGGAGTGGCGCAAGCAGTACCCGGGCGTCGAGGAGCTGAAGCTGGCCGTGATGGGCTGCGTCGTCAACGGCCCCGGCGAATCCAAGCACGCCAACCTGGGAATCAGCCTTCCGGGCACCTTCGAGGACCCCAAGGCGCCGGTCTACGTGGACGGCAAGCTGCTGACCACGCTCAAGGGCGACACCATCGTGGCCGAGTTCAAGAAGATCCTTGATATGTATGTGGAGAGCCACTACGGGCAGGAGATCAAGAGCCGGGTGCTGGTTTAGCCGGAGAAAATTCACTGCTGGTGGATTGTGAATATTGAAAGGGCGCGGCATCAGCCGCGCCCTTTCAATATCGATCAACAACCATCGATCTGGCGGACGCCGCTAGCGCGAGCGAAGAGCCCGGATGGCAGCCGGAAGCCGCGCCTCGATGAGCCGGGCGCGCTCGGCGGCGATGTCTCCCAGGTAGGACGGCGCCGAGGTGGCCGTGAGCACGAGCGTCAGGGCGATCACCGAGAAACAGAGCCCCGCAATGCCGGCCGATACCAGCATGTGATACATGTCGGAGATGTCCAGGCCGAAGATGTTGAACGCCACATGCTCCAGCGGCTTGATGTGCTTGAGAACCGCCAGGGCGAAGAGGAAGAAGAACACCGCCAGGGAGGTGAGAACGGCGAGCGTCACGTCCAGGCTGCGATGAAACTTCTGCCGCGCCCGGCAGTGAGGACATTCGGCGAAATGCTGCTCGTAGTCCTTGCGCATCTCCGGAGAAATCCCCGAGATGTCATACCGCCAATTCGCCAGGATTGCTCCTGCGACTCTGTCCGTGCATTGGGTTCTTGCCATAGATGTTTAGACTCACTTTGCTGAGGATCGGTTCAACCGCTATGCTCTGGGGCGGCGCTAGTGGCGCAATTGGATGGGAATCCAGGCTCTTTTCAGCCCGGCCTTCGATCGCTCGACGGATCCACATCGTTCCGCTCCGGATGAAATCTCCTCGGCTCGTTGCCTGCCTGACCGGCGCACATCGCACCGTGCCTCTTACTATTGTAACTTACCGGACCTAAAAGGCAATAGGGGAAAGTGGCTCCTGTTGCGAGGCCAGCAGAAGGCGATTGGCCAGCAGGCTTGCCCGGCCCACGAGGGCGCGCTCGGCGGTGATTCGCGCCAGTTCTGGAAGATTATTGCTTTCAGATAGATGCGCTAGAATCACGTAGGCCGCCTGGCCGTCGTATCCGTCCTCCAGAAAGGCCGCCGCCGCCTCGTTCGACAGGTGGCCCACGCGCGACATCACCCGCTGCTTGACCGCCCAGGGGTAGGGCCCGTCGCGCAGCATCTCCAGATCGTGGTTGGATTCGAGCAGCAGCAGGTCCAGGCCCTGCAACTGCGCCTTGACGTTGGGCGGAATGTAGCCCAGATCGGTGGCAAAGGCCATCCGCACCCCCTCGGCGCGGAAGACAAAGCCCACCGGGTCGGCGGCGTCGTGAGGAATCGTAAAGGGGCTGACGGCAATGTCACCGATCTCGAACGGCTCCCCGGCCTGAAAATATTCGACCGCCGGAAGCCAGGTGGGATCGTCCTTGCGCGAGGGCGGGTCCGCGAGAGCGTTCTGGTTTGCGTCGGGGACGGCTTGGCTTCGGGAGAATCCGGTTTTGTGTCAGGGCACGACTTCAGTCGTGCCGAAGAGGCTTGAAAAGCGCTGAGGGCTTCAGCCCCTGCCTTACGATCTTCGCTCATTTCACTCGCAGCTTCCACCAGATCGCTCTCGTCCGCCTCGCCCTCTTCGGCAGTCGCGTCTGCCTCGGCCTGGCGCTCGGCGGCTTGCCGGCGAGCCTGCTCCAGCCACTGCGCGTAGGTCATCTGCCGGCGCGGCGAGAGCCAGCGCATCCAGGCGCGGTGCGTGCCTTCGGTGAAATAAACCGGAATGCCCAGCTTGCGCGCCGTCACGGCCAGCCCGCCCACGTGGTCGGAGTGCTCGTGGGTGATGACGATGGCGTCCAGCGTCTCCGGCTCCTCGCCCACCAGCTTCATGCGCCGGAAGAGTTCCCGGCAGCTCAGCCCGCAATCGACCAGAATCCGCGTCCGCCCGCCGGAGACAACCGTGCTGTTGCCCTTGGAACCCGACGCCAGCACCGTGAAACGCACCATGAGTTCGAGAATACCGCGAGGGGCTGTGGATTGCCGGACAGCTTCACCGCGTTCCCGCCAGATTGGCTGGAATCTCGATCGAGACCAGCGTGCCGCGGCCTGGATTGCTCACCACGCTGAAGCGCGCCTGGCTGCCGTAGAGAACCTCCAATCGTTCCTGCACATTCTTCATGCCGATGCCGGCGCCGTTGCGGCTGAGCGCCGATGCCGGCCGGTTGCCCATGCCGACTCCGTCGTCGGCCACCTCGATCAGCACCCGGTCTCCTTTTAGCCGGCTGCGCAAGGTGACGGTGCCCCCGCGAATGCGCGGCTCCAGGCCGTGCTTGATGCTGTTTTCGATCAACGGCTGCAGCAGGATGCTGGGCACCAGAACCGCCAGGGTCCGCGGGTCGATCTCCTTTTCGACGCGCAGCTTTTCGGCGCCGAAGCGCACCACCTCGATGTCCAGGTAGTCGTCGGTGAACTTTAGCTCCTCGCTCAGAGGAACGTATGTATCGTGGTCCTTGAGCAGGGCGCGGAGAATGTTGGCCAGCTTGACGGTCATCTCCCGTGCCAGTTCGGGCTTCATGCGCGCCAGCGAGGCGATGGAGTTGAGGGTGTTGAAGAGGAAGTGGGGATTGATCTGGCGCTGCAGCGCGTCGAGCCGGGCCTCAAGCAACAGCCGCTTCTGCTCCTCGAGTTTCAGCTCGATGCGCAGCGCATTCCACACCTTCAGCGCGATGCCGACTACGATCGGCGCACTCAGGCCAGACCAGTACCTGCACCCACCACTGGCTGGCGAGCAGCGCGAAGAGCCGGTGCGGATAGGCGTGGGCGACCCAGTCGCGGCATGCTTCGGCGGCCACGATGAGAAAGAGCATGAGAAACTGGCGGTCGATGCGTGGCTTGATCAGGTTGCGCCGCACCCAGCGGTAGAGGCTCAGGTCGATGAAGGGAGTGAACGACCAGATCTCTTCCTTCTCGACAAAGCGGCCCAGCAGGCCCACGGCCAGTCCTAGCGCAGCGTTGAAGGGCAAGGCGAGATACTCGTGGTGATAGACCGCCGGCCCGGCGAGCACCACCCCGCCCAGCATGGCCCACTCCGGCCCCAAGAGCAGCCCCAGCAGGATCACCGTCTCGAAGGAGATGTCGGCGGCCAGGAAGTTGGGCACCGCGATCCGCACCCACACGCCCAGGGTCAGCGGCACCAGGAAGAAGGCCAACAAGGCCAGGGTCTGCCGGGGACGGCGCTGCTCGGCAAAGAAGAGCCGCCGGAAGGTGCTGACGCGCGCCAGCACGCTGGCCACCGATGCAACCACGCCCAGCTTGACCAGCAGCGTGATCAGAATCAGATTGTCGGTCACCGCGGCGCATCCCGGTGCAGCGCCTTCACCTGGTAGCCGGCGCTTCTTAAGCTCGGCTGCAATCTCCTCGACCATCATCACGCTGCGGTGCTGGCCGCCGGTGCAGCCGAAGGCCACCGTCAGATAGCTCTTGCCCTCATTCACATAGTGCGGCAGCAGGTAAAGCAGAAGTTCCTTGACCTTGCCCAGGAACTCGATCGTCTGCGGAAAGCCGCGCACATAGGCGGCCACCCTGGGGTCGAGGCCGGTCAGTTTGCGAAACTCCGGCACAAAATGGGGATTGGGCAGGAAGCGCACGTCGAAGACCATGTCCGCGTCGAGCGGCACGCCATTCTTGAAGCCGAAGCTCAGGCAGGAGACCAGCAGGCGCTTGCTCTCCTCCTCGTGGCCGAAGCGCGCCTGGATGTTGGCGCGCAGCTCATGCACGTTGAAGTTCGAGGTATCGATCAGTGTGTCGGCCACGTTGCGAATGGGGTCCAGCAGTTGCCGCTCTTCGACGATCGAGCGCGAGACCGTCTCTTGGCGTCCCAGCGGATGCGGCCGCCGGGTCTCGGAGTAGCGCCGCACCAGCACCGCATCCTGCGCATCCAAGAAGACCACGCGCGTATGCAAAAGCGTCTTCACCCGCTTGAGGATCTCCGGCAGCCGGTCCAGCGTCTGCCCCTCGCGGACATCCACGACGATCGCCGCGTTCTGGATCTCGGCGGATTTTTCCACCAGCGCGGCAAAATCCGGTAGCAGTTCCAGAGGCAGGTTATCCACGGCGTGAAAGCCCAGATCCTCAAAGGCCTTGAGGGCCGAGGCCTTGCCCGAGCCGGAGATTCCGGTGACGATCACCAGCTCCTTGGCGGGCGTTTCCGCGGGGTGGGCGGGCTTGGCTGCCAGCTGAGCGGGGGCATCGGAAGAGTCTGGTTTTGAAGGCTCCATGCGCACATCCTACACTGAATTACGCCCCTCGCGCTCTCTGGCTGACAGCCGAAGTCAAGCGCCAGGCAGCCGGAAAACTCCGCAGAACCGCCGGCAATCCTGCTCCTCTGCCCGCCTTCGCCGTCAGACCGTGCGGCATGCGAATCACAACTGCGTCCGCAGAGGGGATCTCCCGGTTCAGGCTTCGGGCGCGATCGGCCACGAACCCCGCGCCGCAAGCTCTCGCGCCTGCCCAGGATCGAGCGCCTGCCCCAGCAGCGGCCCCTGGCCCAGCGCGCAGCCCATGCGGACCAGCGCATCCACTTGCTCTTGAGTCTCGATCCCCTGGGCAACCACCTGCACGCCCAGCTTTTGACTCAGCTGAATCAGCGACTCCAGAACGGCTGATTGGCGGCCGGACCGAGTGGCGGAGAGGGTCAGCCCGGGGGCCAGCTTGAGCACATCGATGGGCAGCCGCACGAGGTGGCTCAACGGCGTCAGCCCGGAGCCGAAGTCATCCACCGCCAGGCGCACATTCGAGCCCAGCAGGCGCTTGAGAAGGTCGAAGGCCAGGTCGGGATTCTCGCTCAGCGTGGCCTCGCCCACCTCGAACAGCAGCCGCGCCGGATCGGCCCCGCTGAGCGCCAGCGTCTTCTTCACCTGGGCAACCATCTCCGGATGGTAAAACTGCCGGTTCGTCAAATTGACGGTCAACGTCAAGTCCGATTTCGGCAGCGTCTCGGTCCACTCCTGCAACTGCCTGCAGACCGCCTCCATCGTCTCTCGTCCCAGGCTGATGGAGAGCCCCGTCTCCTCGGCTACGGGCAAAAGGTCGTCGAAACTGGCCACCGAACCGTCCGTCCGGCGCCAGCGCAGCAGCGATTCAAAGCCCTCCAGCTTGAGGGCCCGGAGCTCGCCCGATGGGGGACTGCCGGGCTGGAAATCGACAGGCTGGAGCCGGCAAACAGGCTCATACCATATCTCGAACTGGCGCTGGTCGATCACTTCGCGCAGCTCCCGCTCATGCTCCTGCAAGCTGGCGACCTGCACCTCCAACTGCTTGTCGAAGACCTCGAAGCGTCCTCCGCCGCTTTGCTTGGCGCGATACATGGCAAAGTCCGCATCGCGAATGAGCAGTTCGGGAGCAACGTGCGCCGGACCCGCAATCGCCGCGCCAATCGATGCGCCGGCGTGGACCGAGCGCCCGCCCAGCTCAAACGGACGCTCCATCTCGCGCAGAATGCGGCTGGCCACAATTTCAATGTCGGAGCCGGATAAAATGCTCTCGACCAGGATGGCAAACTCGTCGCCGCCCAGCCGCGCCGCCGTGTCCTGCGGGCGCAGGGCGCTGCGCAGCCGCTTGGCAACCGTCACCAGAACCTCGTCGCCGGCCGCGTGCCCCAGCGAATCGTTGATCTCCTTGAAACGGTCCAGATCGAGAAACAGTACCGCGCAATTCTGGCCGCGGCGGCGCGACCTGCGGGTAAAAGCCAGGCCCAGCCGGTCCATGAAAAGCGCGCGATTAGGCAATCCGGTCAGCGGATCGTGCAGGGCGTCGTGCTGCAGCTTGGCTTCCATCCGCTTGCGGTCGCTGATGTCGCGAAAGGTGAACACGTAGCCGGATGCGGCCTCGTTCAGCGTCAGCGGAGCGCCATCGATGGCCACATCCACCAGCCCGCCGCTCTTGTTCCTGCGCACCGTATCGAGCGATGCAAAGCCGAATTGATCGACTGACTTCGTCAGCTCCGCGACCTCGTGCTGGCGCGCATCCGGCACGATGAACTCCCGCAGGCTGCCGCCCATCAGATCCTCGGCGGTAAAGCCGAACAGGCGCACAAAAGCCGCATTCACATACAGAACCCGATCGTCGCGCACCACCGCCACAGCTTGAATGAGGCTGGCGAGCACATCTGCCGTCAGCCGCTCGTGGGCCGTCTCCGGGCTCTCGGGAAGATTCATTCGTTCGATCCTCCAGTCCATGACCGCATTAGCCCAGCTTCCTTCCTCGCGCGGCTTCAGCCAAAAATACTCCGGAAATCAGTCCAAGAACAGATGAAATCGAAGGGAACGGAACTCAGCCCGTCCGCTGAAAAGCAATTTTGACCTTCGACATCAGCCGCTGAGAGAGAATCAACTGCCTTGAAACTCCTCAGCGGCTCAAGTCGCAACCCATTTTGCGTATGTACGGGCTAGAGCCTGTACCCTTCCATCAAAAGCCCGCGACCTTCAATCCAATGGAGGTTTCCGGACCGATTCTACGAGATCTCCACCAGCTCCATCTGCCCGTCGCGGCGGCGGTGAAGCACAAACAGTTCTCCCGCCGGGTTGCGGAAGACCAGCAGATCGCGATCGCGGAACTCGGCTTCCTTGACCGCCTCCTCGATGGTCATGGCCTTCAGCGCAATGGCCTGGCCGTTGGTCAGGATGTGAGGCTCGACAACCTCCTTGCGGGCCGGAAACGAATGCACGGCGATCTCCGCCGCGGCCTTCCTGCGAGCGCGGGCGACCTTGCCCCGGCTCCATCCGCGTCCGGCTGGGCGGCGCGAGCCTTGGGCCTGCTCACCGGCGGCGCAGTGAGCACCTTTTCCTCCTTGGGCAGCCGTTTGCTCTCGATTCGCCTGTCGCGGTGACGGCGAGCCTGGTTTTCGGCGTGCTCGATGGCCTCGCGCAACGCCGCACTCCAGCGTGTCTGCCTTGCCCGCGGCCACGATGGTCTGCATCCGGGCCTGGATCGTCACCTCGGCAATCTGCAGGCGCTTCTGCGTGCTGAATGTAACGCTGGCACGCGCGCTTTTGCCCAAAATGCGGGCAATCCGTTCCATCCCCTCCTCGGCCTGCGTGCGCAGCGCCTTGGAGATCTTCACTTGTCGGGCGGTGAACTCCACTTCCATGGTCAGCCTCCGCTTCTGTTTTGGTTCTCGCAGCTCGATTTTCCGGCTGGAGAACTTCGGATTCTAGAACATTTTCTGCGGCAGGTGCACGGAGAATTACGACAAACAGGGAAAAGGAAACAGTGAAAAGGGAACGGAGGCCAGAATGGAACACCATTTTTGCGTGTTACGAAACTGGAGCGCTCCGGGCGAGAATTCCTGCTCGCTTCAACCCTAGCCCTTCGCGTGCGCCGGCGCTGATGGGTGCTGGGAATGTTCATGTCTTCGCGGTACTTGGCCACGGTGCGGCGGGTCAGTTGAATGCCCTGGGCCTGGAGCATGGCGGCCAACTGGTCGTCGGTCAGCGGATGGCGCGCATCCTCTTCCTCGATCAGCTTGCGCACCTTGCGCTTGAGCACCAGCAGCGGCGTATCGGCGCCCTCCGGCCCGTTCGACCCTTCGGAGAAGAAGAAGCGCAGCTCGATGACCCCTTGCGGCGTGTGCGCGTACTTGTTGGCCACCGCGCGGCTGACCGTCGAGGGATGAACGCCGATCTCCTCGGCCACTTCCTTGATCATCATCGGCCGCAGCGCTTCGATGCCCATTTCGAGAAAGTCCTGCTGGCGGCGCACAATCACCTCGCAGGTCCGCAGGATGGTGCTCTTGCGCTGGGCGATGTTGCGCATCAGTTGCAGCGCCGAGCGGAAGCGCTCCTTCACGTACTCCTTGACCTCTTTGTCGGTGCCTTCGGCGGTCAGCATCTGCCGGTAGCGGCGGCTGAGCCGCAGGCTGGGCAGGTCTTCCTCGTTCATCGAGACCACCCAGGTGTCGCCCGCGCTTGATGAACACCACGTCAGGCTCGATCAGCCGCGACTGCTCGCGGTTGTACTGGCGCCCGGGCCGCGGATCGAGCGTGCGGATGAACTCGACCCCGCCATGCGCCTCGGCGGGGGTAATCTGCGCCGCCCGCGCCAGGTCTTTCACGTCCCGCTTCTGCAGCAGGTGAAGATGCCGGTCCACGATCAGCGCCGCCACTTCCATGCTGCGCCGCCGCTCCTCGATGCGCTCTTCGGCCTCGGCGCGGAAGCTGCGGTGGACATCCTCTTCCGGAGTCTCCGGTTCAGCCGCCCGTTTGGCAAACAACTGGGCAAACTCATGCTGCTGGGCCGCAATCTGGATCAGCAGGCACTCGCGCAGATCGCGCGCGCCCACGCCGGCAGGGTCAAGCTGCTGCACCAGTTCGATGCCCCGGCGCAGCAGCTCAAGCGCTGCCGCCCTTTCCGGCTCCTCCTGGGAACGGATGAAGGCCGCCGCCAGCTCTTCTTCGCTGCCGGACAGGTACCCGTCTCCGTCCAGATTGCCGATGATGAACTCCGCCGCCTCGCGCAGGCTTGGGTCCAGGGTCAGAGCTCCCAACTGCCACGCCAGGTGATCGGCCAGAGTCGTAGGCTGGGAGAGGAAGTTCTCGAACGAGGGCTTCTCGTTCTCCTCATACTCCGGTTGCGTGCGATAGCCGGGGTCCAGATAATCCTGGAAGTACGATCCGAAATCGATCTCGTTGAAGGGATCCTTGGGCGGGGCCGCCGGCTCCTCGACGTGACGCTCTTCGATTCCGCGCTCCAGCCGTTCCTCGCGGCCCGCGACCTCATCCAGCATCGGAACCGTCTCGTCAATCTCTTCCAGGACGGGGTTTTCCACCATCTCGGCATCGATCATCTCCTTCAGTTCGAGCTTGTTGAGCGCCAGCACGCTCACCATCTGCATCAGACCCGGAGTGAGGATCTGGCGCTGCGATACTTCGAGGCTCAATTTGGGTTGCAGCAGCGCCATAGGAGGAACTCGATTCCCGTTTGGACTCACCGTCAGTGTACTGAAGTGAGAAAAAGGTTAAAGGGTAAAATGCCGCGCGCCGATAGAATCGTTCCGGATTGGGCGGCGCGCAATCTGGGAATCTCTGTCTGGAATTCGTGCAAATTTTTCGCCCGGCGGGAAATCGATGGAACCGGCGTGTCTTTTCCGCAGGCTCCGCTCGTAAAAATCCTCATCAGCCCAGCGTGAAGCCCTCTCCCAGATAAACCCGCCGCACCTCCACGTCGTTGCCCAGCTCATGCGGCGTTCCGGAACGGAAAATCTTCCCTTCGGCGATGATATAGGCCCGGTCGGTCACGCTCAATGTCTCGCGCACATTGTGGTCGGTGATCAGAACCCCGATGCCGCCGGCCTTCAGGTCGAAGATGATCTTTTGCAACTCCAGCACGGCGATGGGGTCGATGCCGCTGAAAGGCTCGTCGAGCAGGATGAAGTTGGGCTGGATGCACAGCGAGCGCGCAATCTCCACCCGCCGGCGCTCGCCGCCGGAGAGCGCGTAGCCCCGCGTGGTGCGGATGTGGCCGAGGTTGAGCTGGTGAATCAGCCGCTCGGTTCGCACCCGGCGCTCGCGGCCGCCCAGCGGCTGCGCTTCCAGCACCGCCAGAATGTTCTCTTCGACCGTCAACTTGCGAAAGACAGAGGGCTCCTGGGGCAGGTAGCTGATGCCGAAGCTGCGCGCGCGCAGGTACATCGGCACCTCGGTGATCTCGGTCCGGTCCACCAGCACGCGCCCGGTCTCCGGCCTCACCAGTCCCACAATGATGTAGAAGCTGGTAGTCTTGCCGGCGCCGTTCGGCCCCAGCAGACCCACCACCTCGCCGCGGGAGATCTTCAAATCCACCCCGCGGACCACCTGCCGCCCCTTGTATGTCTTGCCGATTCCTTCGGCGATCAACGTATCCATCAGGCTCGCTTTCGCCGCCCCATCCGTCTTCCGTACGGTCTCATCTTGGCGCCGTGGTTTCGGTCCTGGTCTTCTGTCCGCCGCCTTCGATACTGACGCTATCATCGCGGCCATTGAAAATCAAAGCCTCGCCGGTAACAGTGCCCCGCGCCGGGTCGAAGATCCTGGGCGGGGCGGAGGCGGTTCCAGTCAGAACGTACTCGCCCGTTGCCCCGCTGTAAACCAGCTTCTCCCCGGTCCCGCGCCGGCCTTCGGAGGTCAGCACCACGTGGCCCAGCGCCGTCATGCGATCGACCCGGGCCTGGCCCGCGGCTTGGCCGCCTGAGACTTGTCCCTGAGTTTTCCCCGTGGACTGGCCGCCTTCCCTGCCCGCATTCTTTCCCACGGGCAGCAGCGTTACTTCCACTTCATCGGAAACCGAAGCCGCCGTTGCGGTCTCGGCCACCACCGTGCCCAGCACGCCGCCATGCATCACCGCCCTGCGTTCCAGATTGGAGTAATTCAGCTCGCCCCCGCGCAACCGGATCACCGAAGGCGGATTTGTTTTTCCCGCACCAGCCTTTCCGGCATCGCGAACCAATCCCGCGCCGCCCTCGCTCACCAGCACAACCCGCACGGGCTGGGACGCATCCCGGGTCATGGCCTCCAGCGTCTGCCGCCGCCGGTCCAGCACAATCACCGGCGCGGAGACCGAGTTGGCCTGCTGCCACAAACGTGCCTGGCCGCGGAAGGTCGCCTCGCCGGCTCCTCCGTCCGCTGCGCGGCTCAGCTCTGCCTCGGCGGCGATGACATGCGCCGGACCCTGCCCGCCCAGCGCTACGCTTCCCTCTCCAGCCCGGTTTGCCTGCCGGCCATCGCTTCCAGTTCCCGCGTCGAGCCAGCTTGCCTTCACGTTGCCGTGCGCCAGGGCATCGCCCGAGGCCTGTGAGACGTCCACCCGGTCGGCGGTAAGCTGCAAAGCGCCGTCTTCCACGCGCGGACCGAGCGTCAGGTGCAGCCACTCGCCGAGGCCCGCATAGTCGGCGCGGCCCGCCGTTGCCCGCAATACAGCCTGCGGCGGCGCGCCGGGTTTAGCCGCTGGCGTCTCGGTCAGCACCACATGCCCCAGAACCGTGGCCGACTCGACCCCGGATTCCACGCCCGGAATGCGCTTGGCGTCCGGCTTGGCGCCCGCCCCGGAAGCCGCGAAATGCGCCTCCAGGCGGTCCCCGCTGGTGCTCTGCCGCACGCCCGTCGCGGTCGTCTGCTCGATGCGCGCCTCTCCCACGCCGCTCATCGAGGTCAGCACCGATGCTGGCCCAAACGTGCCCGTCACCTCGTCGGCCAAGAACCGCGCGACGGAAGGAGCGGCCTTGCCCCGCTGGCTCTCGCTGGTCACCACCACGCCGCCCGTGCCCTTGACCGCGCCCAACTCGGTTCGCCCATGGCCTGAGTCGCGGAACTCCAGGTCGGCCAGCGGAGAACGCCAGTGGCGGCTGAGCCGCGCCTGCTGGCCAGACGCCGCCAGACTCTGCTCCAGACTGTCCATCGCCACGCCCCGCTCCAGGTGTGCACTGCGCAACTGGCCCTGCGCGTTGAATACCAGCTCCGCCGTGGGCGCGCTGCCGTGCGACTGATGCCTCCAGCCGCCCGCCTCGCTCACCGAATCCATCGTCACTCCGCCTTCGAGGCGGCCGTGGCGAGGCTGGTTGTGCTCGTCAAAATCCAACTGCCCCGTGGGCGCGGCCAGCCGTCCGCCGGCCGCGGTCGTCAACAGCAAACCATTCGCGGCATCCAGCCGCACCGCCGATCCGTCCGCGCGGAAGAGAATCTTCGCCGCGCCCGCCGTCGCTTGCCCGCCCTGGTAGTCGGCCGTAGCCCCTTGCAGGCCGCACAACTGGCTCGCGCGCTCGAACTCCGCATGCTGGGCGTGAATCTGGACAATCCCGCCGCCGCGCCGGGTCGTCAATTCCACCGCACGATCCAGCACCAGCAGGCCCTGCTGCGAGTTATACGTGGCGCCTGTCGAGCTGCCCGCGCCCTGCGCCATCGAAAAATCCACGTGCTGGCTGGTTGTGGCCACCCCGCTCTTCTGGTCGAAGGTCAGCCCGCTGGTCTTGATGTGGATCTGGCCGCGCGCCGCGGCTTCGGCAGCCGAGGCCACCGGAGTTCCCTTCGGCTTGGCGGTCGCCGCCTGCCCGGCCGCTACCTTGGGCGCAATGGCCGGCGCCACCCCTGGGCGCATCAGCGTAATCTCCACCGGTCCGGCGGCCTTGGCCGTGCCCGTCTTCTGGTCGTACTCGAACTCGGCGCCCTCGATGCGGTCCACGCGGCTGCCGTCTGCGCCATAAAGCTCGATCTTCACGTCGTGCAGCAGCGCGTTGCCCTTCTTCAGCTGGACCACCTTCGAGGCGTGAATCTTGAACAGCGTGTGCCCGCCGTGCGCCTGGGTGTAGGTGACGCCGTTGGCCTCCTGCTGGATCTCCATGCCCAGCCGCTGGGGCAGGTCGCGGCGATTGAAGGGGTTCTTCCACTTGCCCACGGCCAGAAACGCCACCAGCGCCGCCAGCAGCAGGACTCCCGCCGCCAGCACCAGCGTCCGCATCCGCTCAATGGTCAGCCGCACGGTCAGTTCGCCCCCCCGAGCCGCGCCGCCAGCCGCTGGGCCAGGCTCTCGCCCAACTCGCTCCACAACAGGCGCGCCGTGGCTCCGGATGCCTTCTCGACGGCCGCGGTCAGCTCCACCAGCTGGCGCACATTTTCTTCCACGTGCCGGGCCGCCACCGAATCCAGTTCCAGATCTTCTTCAAGGAAAGGCGTGTCCGAGCCGAAGTCGACGCGGATGTGCCCGTCGGCCTCGTAGGCGCCCTCGTCGAACAGCGGCCCAAAGCCCGTCACCCGCACCAGCCGCGGCTCCCGCACCCAGCGCGCGTCGAGCCCGCCGCCGGCCTCCAACTCCCACAGGCTCCAGCCAATCTGGAACTCGTAGGCGAAGTCGTCGTGCAGCAGTTCCAGCGCATCTTCGACCGCGACTGGGGCATCACGCCCAGTTCGACAGAGCCATCGCCGCCCGCGCCGATTCTCCGCCCATACACCTGCTGAAAGACCGGCGACTCGCTCCAGTTCACCGGCCAGACGGTCGCCGAGTAGACCAGCGCCTCGCCGCCGTGCGCCGCAAAAGCTCCCAGCACCGCCGTCAGCTTGCCGGCCAGCGCGGCCAGACGCAGATTCGGGTACCACAGGCTCAGATAAAGTGTGTCGGCCATCTCTACTGATTGTAGACGGACAACGAGAGCCGAGGATGCAAAGGACTGGTTTCGATTACAAACGCCGGGTGCCCCATCCTGGCCGCGTTCTCTGCGGCCAGGGTGGGATAGCACAAAAGCCATTGCGAGCGATCAGCAGTTGGCCGGGTGCCCCAGGTTCCGATTCCGGAATCTGGGAGAACTCAGCAGCCTGTGCGAGCGATTAGCGAATGTCCGCCCCACCGGAAGTGGTCACGATCTCGCTGAAGTCGGCGATACCGCTGAAGCCTTCGAGCACGGAGGCAATCAGCGCCAGATTTGCACCGCGGATTGCCGGGTCGGGGTCGAGCACCATCACCTTGTCGAAGAAGGCGTCCACCACCGGGCGCAGTGTGGCGATGGCCTCGAGCGCCTGGCCGTAGAACCGCAGCTTGCGCAGCGCCGCCACCTCGGGTGCCAGCGCGCCAGCCGCATCGGCAAGCTGCTTGGCCTCGGGTGCAAGAACCGCGCCAGCGTCCGCCTGGATGGCAAATCCCTTCTCTTCGGCTTGCCGCAGAATGTTTTTGATGCGCTTGAAGGCCGCGGAAATCGCCGCGAAATCCGCGGACTCGCGCGCCGCCGTCAGCGCTTCGGCGCGGGCGATGGCGTCCCGCACATCGTCCGCACCGGCTGCGAGCACAGCATTCACCACGTCGTAAGCGAAGCCGCGCACATCCTTCAAATAAAAGCTCAGACGCTCGCCGAGGAAGGCCACAACCTGCTCCCTGCTGGCTCCTTCGACGCCGCTTGAGAGAACCACATCGTCCAACGTTAACGGTAATTCCGACTCAGCCAAAATCTTCACGATCGCGTTGGCCGCACGGCGCAGCGCAAACGGGTCTTTAGAGCCGGTGGGAGCGTTGCCGATGCCGAACATTGCTGTGATCGTCTGAATGCGGTCGGCCAGGCCAAGCAACTGGCCCTCGACTGTCGAAGGAATCGCGTTTTCAATCGACGCCGGAGTGTACTGGTCATAGATCGCCTGCCCGACGGTCTCGCCCAGCCCCTGCGCCTTGGCATAAAGTCCGCCGATAATTCCCTGTAACTCGGTAAACTCTTTGACTAACTCGGTAGTCAGGTCGGTTTTGGCTAACTGAACCGCCGTTTGCAGGGCGTTCCATTTCGGTAAATCCTGGGGAGCGCATTGCGAGACTGTATGAAGCCTTTCCCACAATAACTTGGCCACCGCCAGATTGGCCTCGGTCTTCCAGTAATAACTTCCCAACTCTTTCTGGAAGGTGACATTTTTGAGGCTTTCCACGCGATCCACGAGCGAAATCTTCTGGTCCACCTCCCAGAAAAACCGCGCATCCTTGAAACGGGCGCCGAGAACCTTCTGGTTGCCGTGGCGGATGGTGGCGTAGCCTTCCTCATCCACTTGAATGTTCAGCACGGCCAGAAAGTGCGGCGCGAGTTTTCCGTCTGCTCCCTCGACGGCGAAGTATTTTTGATGGTCGCGCATCACCGTGACCAGCACTTCTTCGGGCAGCGCCAGATACTCGGGCTCGAAGTTACCCAGAATAACGGTCGGCCACTCGGTCAGATGAACGACGGTCTCGATGAGCGTCTCGTCCTCGCGCCAGCGCGCTCCTGCGACCGTGCGCGTGGCCGCGTCGAGCGCTTTGCGGATCGACTGCCGGCGCTCGGCCACATCGACGATGACCTTGGCGGCGCGCAGCCTTTCGGCGTAGCTCTTCGGCTGGTCGATGACCACCGGCTCGGCTCCATGCAGGATGCGATGCCCGCGGCTCACATTTCCAGCCTGAATGCCGGCAATCTCCAGCGGGACCACATCGGCGCCGAGCAGCGCAACCACCCAGCGCACCGGCCGCACAAAGCGCTCCGGCTTGCCCGCGCGCCAGTACATATTCTTCGCCCAGTAGAGGCTCAAAACCTCCTTGGGTAACTCCGCCGCGAGCAGCTCCGCTGTCATGCGTCCCTGCCTCTTGACCGTAGCTCCGACGTACTCGCCCTTGGCGTTGGTCACCTTTTCAAGGGCCGTCACCGCGACGCCGGCCTTCTTGGCGAAAGCCTCGGCGGCTTTGGTCGGCGCGCCGTTTTTGAAGGCAACCTGCCACGAAGGCCCGGTCAGCTTCTCTTCCGCGTCGGCCTGGCTGGCGAGCACGCCTTCCAAGCTCACCGCCAGGCGACGCGGCGTGGAGTACGTGGTCAGTTTGGCTCCATCGGCCAGCAGGCGCTCGCGCGTGAGCAGGTCGTGAACGCGGCGGCCCAGTTCGGCCTCGGCCCCGGCAATCATGCGGGCCGGAATCTCATCCAGCCCTATCTCCAACAAGAAATCCGCCATAACGTGTAGTTCTTTCTGCTTTCAGAGATCAGGGGTCAGGGGTCAGAGATCAGAAAATCTTCGACTGAATCGACGCCTGAGCCATATCTTTCCCTGAAGCATTCATTTCTTCAGGGGCTAAAGCCCGTTTCTTTTTCCTGCCATACCGGCACGACTGAAGTCGCGCCCTGTTACAAAACCGGGTTTGAGGCAAACAATGTACAAAGCCGATTCTGAGGCAAAAACTGTTACAAAGTTTCTTTTGCGGCAACACTGTTACAAAGCCGATTCTGCGGCAAGCACTAACTCACCTGCTGCGCCGCGTAGACCTTGGCCGCGCCCACGGCCAGATTGCGAATGCGGGCGATCATGCCCACGCGCTCGGTGACGCTGATGGCTCCGCGCGCGTCCAATAGGTTGAATAGGTTCGAGCACTTCAGCGCCAGTTCATAAGTGGACATCAGCGGGAAGCGCAGCTTCTCGGCAGCCGTCGTCTTCTCGTTGGCTTCCGTCGCCTTCCAGCGGTCCAAGAGCGCCTGCGCCTCGGCTTCGTAACTCGTTGAAGTGGGCCCACAGCCGCTCCACATCGGCGTCCTCGAAGTTATAGACCGAGTATTGCAACTCCTCGGTCAGCCGGACATCGCCATAAGTCACCACCGCGCCGGTCTCCGGATCGCGCGCCCAGACCACGTCGTAGACCGAGTCCACATCTTGCATGAAGGCCGCAAGCCGTTCCAGCCCATAAGTCAGCTCGGCGCAGATCGGGTCAAGATCGAGCCCGCCGCACTGCTGGAAGTAAGTGAACTGGGTGATCTCCATCCCGTCCATCATCACCTGCCAGCCCACGCCCCAGGCGCCCACCGTCGGACCCTCCCAGTTGTCTTCTTCGAACTTCAGGTCGTGTTTCCAGAGGTCGATGCCGATGGCTTCAAGCGACTTGAGATAAAGCTCCTGCACATTCACCGGCGGCGGCTTCAAGATCAACTGAAACTGCGTGTGGCGGAAGAGCCGGTTGGGATTCTCGCCATAGCGGCCGTCGGCCGGGCGCCGCGAAGGCTGCGCGTAACCGACTTTATAAGGCTTGGGGCCGAGCACGCGCAGAAAAGTCTCCGGCGCCATGGTGCCCGCGCCCACTTCAACGTCGTAGGGCTGCTGCAGCACGCAGCCGCGCTCCGCCCAAAAACCCTGCAAGCGGAACAAAAGCTCCTGAAAGGTGAGCGGGATGGTCTTCGGTTGGGATAAAGCCTGGGATGAGGGCACGGGCAACTCTCTCTCGTCGGGACTCACTCGATTTTATCAGCCCTGTTGAGCCGGTTCAGCCTCCCAGCCGCCCCAGTGCCTCGGCCGAACGCAGTTTGCGCTCCAGGTGCCGCTCCAGGGCTTGCAGGGTAAAGCGGCGCAGATCCTGCGCGCGCCGCCGCGGCCAGGCTTCGCCGGCAAAGGCCGAGACCGGCGCCCGCAACATGCGCTGCGCCAGTTGCCAGGAGTCTGCCGAGAGTTCGCTTGCATTTCCATTGCGATGCACCGCGCAGAAAAGCCCATCGCCATAGGTGTTGAAGGAAATCTCCGCCGCACGCAGCGCCTCGCCGCAGGCCGTGCAGTGCGCGATGTCGGGCAGCAGGCCCATGAGCCGCGTCATCCAGAGCTGGAAGTAGGTCAGCGGCATCCAGGGCTGGACGAATGGGCTCGACGATCGGGCTGGATGGCGTGGGTCTGCTCCAGCACGGACCGCAGCAGGCGGAAGATCGTCTCCTGGGGATCGTGGTCGGGCAGCGACTCGTCCAGCAATTCGGCAAAGAAGCTGAGCACCGTCATGCGCACCGGATCGACCGGGGCAGAGAGCGGAGAGCGGAGGATTTCAAGCTGATCGAGCCGCACCAGCTCCTGCCGGGGCCGCTCGGCAAACCAGGCCCGCGCCAGGGTCATCGGCTCCAGCGCCCCGCCAAAGCGCTTGCGGCTCTTGAGCGCCGACTTGGCCACGCCCCGCACCCGGCCGTAATCGCGCGTGAAAAAGCTCACGATCAGGTCGGCCTCATGCACCGGCCAGGTGCGCAAAACCACGGCTTCGGAGGTGAGCACGCTCATGCGTTTCCTATTTTCGCACTATGCCGCCAGCCCGGCTGGAGGCTACAATGCAGACAGAGGTTTCAAATGCTGACTGCAGTGGTCACCTTCAACGGCCGCATCACCCTGCCTTCCCAGGTACGCAAGGATCTAGGACTGAAGACCGGCGACAACGTCGATTTTGTCGAAGTCGAGAAAGGGCGGTTTGCGATCTTCCACCGCACCGGATCGGGCGCGGACCAGGAGCTCCACATTCCGAACCTGAATTTTGCTCCCGTCCCCGAGGAAGCAGACCTGGCCTTTCAGTAATCAGCGGCAGCACATCCCCCGGCCGCATCCAGCCCCTGGCCGCCTTCGGCGCATTCAGAGCGCCGAAAGGTATCATGCGTGCTTGAGGGGGCCGTCGATAGACGCAAACGCGCCTCCCGCCGTGGGCAGGAGGCGCGCTGAGAAACGTGGGACGTGAAAGAGCTTGCTACCGGCTAGCGACCGAAGTGCTTGGCGTTTTTCTCGGTGAAGCTGGCCCACTTCTCCGGCAGGTCGTCCTGTGCGAAGATAGCCGAAACCGGGCAGGCCGGGACGCACGCGCCGCAGTCGATGCACTCGACCGGGTCAATGAACAACTGGTCGATGTCGGCGTGGCCTTCTTCGTCCTTCTTGGGGTGGATGCAATCGACGGGACAGGCGTCCACACAGGCGGTGTCCTTGGTGCCGATACAGGGTTCTGCAATGACGTATGCCATCTTTGACTTCTCCCGAAAAAATCTAAACCTTCGACGCTGATAGTAGCATAGGAGCCTCAAGACTGCCTTGCTCCCCTGCAACTAAAGTCTTGCTTCGTGGGAGACGGAAAATCATCCTACTCCCTGCCCGTCGGCGCTCTTCAGTGCCCGGTCTTCGCAGCCCGCTCGGCGCGCCGCGCCGCATACTCCTGGGGCGTGAGCATGGGGACCAGATCGCGTCCGGCAAACATATTTTCAAAAAGCCCCAGCAATTCCGCATGAATCAACCCATTCGAAGCCAGAATCTCGCGGCTATCGAGCCGGAAAGGCTGGCCGGAAAAACCGCTTGTCCGCCCGCCCGCCTCCTCGACCAGCAAAATGCCTGCCGCCGTGTCCCAGGGGTTCAAGTTGAACTCCCAGTACCCATCCAGGCGGCCCGCGGCCACATAGGCCAGGTCGAGCGCCGCCGCGCCGGCCCGGCGCACCCCGTGCGAGCGCAGGGTAAATTCCTGATAAAAGTGAATGTTCGGGTTCTGGTGCCGTTTGCGGCTGGGAAAGCCGGTGGCGATGAGCGATTCAGACAGCTCCGGGGTGCGCGAAACGTGCATCGGCTTGCCGTTCAGCCGCGCGCCTCTTCCCCGCTCGGCGGCGAAGAGTTCGTCGCGCATGGGGTCGTAGAGCACGGCGGCCACCAAAACCCCGTCTTCGTCCGGCCCGAGCACGGCTTCACCGCGCGGCTGGCGGTCTTCAAGCCCCAGCGAGACGCAGAACTGCGGAAACCCGTGGGCGAAGTTCGTGGTTCCATCCAGCGGGTCCACATACCAGCGGAATCTGCTCTCCAGCCGCTCGCGCGTGCCCTCCTCGCCGAAGATTCCATGTTCCGGAAAGGCCTCTGCCAACCGTTCGCGAATCAGCTTCTCCGACGTCCGGTCAGCCACCGTCACCAGGTCCACGTCGCCCTTGTACTCGGTTTCGACGCCTTGCGCAAAAAACTCGCGCAGCCGCTGGCCGGCCTCGCGGGCGATGGCCGAGACCTGGGGAACCCACTGCCACTCCGGTGTCGCTTGAAGACTGCTCATCACGAAGCCTCGCTGGAAAAGAGCGCGTCTGCTTCCGGCGCGACGGTTCGAGCGGTGCGCGGAGCCCGCCGGCCCACTTCCGTGATGGTGCTGATCTGCTGCTTGTAAATGAACAGGTTGGGCTTGTCCTCGCGGGTCAGGCGCAGCATTCCGTCGTCGAAATACTCGATCCATCCGCGCACCGTTTCTCCGTCGCGCAGCTTGATCTGGACATTCACCTGCCGGTCGCTGAGCGAGCGCAGATAAAGAGCTTCCTGACCGGTCTCGCCCGGGGGAGGCATCTTGGAGCGGCGATGCATGGAACTGGTCGGTGCCATGCACCATTTTAGATCGGGAGCCCGCGCGAAGGCGAGACCCCCGCCAGGCAACAGAGCGCGGCAATCCGGGGCCGGCTACTGGCTCCCGCCCTGCGCATCGGCGTAATAGCCGGGGCGATGGCGAATCTGGAGATTCGGGGATGCGGAGCCGGGGACGGTCGCCACCGTCACCTGAATGCGATGGAAGGCCTCTCCAGGCCGTTGATCCGCCGGGTAATAGCCCAGCAAATACTGGGTGCGCAGGTCGTCGCCTACACGCCGAAAGGCTTCGTCCAGTCCGCCGGCGCTCTCATAAAAGCTCCTTCCGCCGGTCTCAGCGGCCAGGGCGATGAGCGCGTGTTCGCCCCCCAGGTCACGCCCGGCGCTGGCCGCGATGGGCACATCGATGAGGGCGTAGATCATCACGTTATCGCGCTGAGCTTGCTGAAGGGCCTGGGCATAGGTGGCCTCGCCGGCCGTGTTGTCGCCGTCAGAAACCAGCACCAGCACCTTGCGCCCCTGCAGGCCTCGCAGGCGCCCGGAGGCCTGGCGGATGGTGTCGTAAAGCGCCGTCGCCGAACCGGGACGCAGCCGCTGCAAACCGTGATCGATCCGGCTCATTTGGTTGGTGAACGGCACGAGCTCGCGCACCTGGCTGGAAAACTCAAACAGGCTCATCTGATCCTGGCTCATCCCATCTTGGGGGCCGAGCAGGGCGCGGGCAAACTGGCCGGCCGCACGGGTCTCCGCGGTCATGTCCTTGCGCACGCTGCCGCTGGTGTCGATGGCCAGGATCAGGTTCAGGGGCAGATCCGCTGAACGCTCGAAGACCGCGATGCGCTGCGGACGGCCATCCTCGGCCAGCGCGAAGTCGCCGCGCGTCAACCCGCTCACCGGAGCCCCGCTGCCGTCGGTCACGCTGACAAGAACATTGACCAGATTCACGTTCACGCGCAGGGTCGGCTGCTGCGCGGCCGCGGCCGGGGGAGCGAAAGCAGCCAGCGCCAGAAACGGCAAAGCCAGAAACGGCAGCGCCCGGCGGCAGCGTCGCCGCAGCTGCTTCAACCCGCCCATGAGAAGAACCCGCGCCCGCATCGTGCTCAAAGAATAGCGCCTGTTGGCGAAACCGAACAGGCGGCAATCTCCCGGCGCGCGGGCGCAATCCATCAGAATCGGACGCGCTCAATCAAACTTATACAGAAAACCCGAAGGCGTTCCCCAAAGGTTGCGCGAGCGGTCTTCGTAGAAGATGCTGAATTCGATGCCGGAGATGTCGTAGTCGAAAAGGGGCACGCGGTCGAAGGTGGAGTCGCCGCGCATCGAGTACTCGTCGCCCCCGCAGTCGATCATCAGCGTGTTGTCGGCCGATAGCCTTTCGGGGTGGGTCAGCAGGAAGCAGGCCACGGCGAAGGCTCCCGCGCCGAACTCGTTTCCGGCCATCCGGGCGCGAGCGCGGCGGGCCGAGCAGCCGCGATGCAACATGCCGGCCTGCGCCGCAACCACCAGAATGTCATTGCCCGGCTGCTGGTCGGCCAAAACCTGCTCGGCAAGCTTGGAACGCTCGGATTGGCGCAGATAGGCCGGCCCCAGGCGGCCGGCGATGCGGTTCTGAAACTTGCGTTTCTTGGCCAGGGCGCCCAGAACCATTTCGAGCGCTTCGCTGTAGGTGGGGGCCAGCGCCTGCCAGCGAGGAATGGCAAACCAGGCCTCGGCGCCCTCCTGCAAAGGCTTGCGCGCCAGCTTTTCCATGCAACTGCCGAGCGAGGGAAAGAACTTGCGCAGCTCCGTGACCTGAGCCTCGATGGGCCGCACCCTGTAGGCGGGAGGATAGGTTCGATTCGAGCCCACCTCCTCGTCCTTGAATTTCTCGCTCACCGTAAGGCGATGGATGATCTCCACCAGCGAACCGGCGACCTCGGATTTGAGACTTTTGCCCATGTCGAGCACCGATTGCGCGCTGTGCCGGTCCAGTTGACCGATCGCCTCCTGGTAAGCGATTTGGACCGCCTCGCCGAGAAACTGCTGGAGCTGGGCATTCTGCTGATCCGTTGTGTTTCCAGACAGATGTAACGGAGAGGTCGTCGCTGTGGTTGCCATGGTCACCGCTTTTTGCGCGCAGCCGCGCAATGAATTCTGCTCCTTTTATCGGCACATCGGCGGCTTTCGATAGAGCTGTGTCACTTTAGTTGCCTTTTCTTGGAACACTCCCCGCGCCAGCGTCTTTTCAGACAAGACCGGGCGCGCTCAATCACGCCTCGTGAGCGCGCCCGGCCCGCCCGTTTGGCTCTCCGACGCAGAAAGGGCCGGCAGGTTCGCCGGCCCTCGCACGCGCGGATGGAGTTTCCGCTTACGCCGCTGCGCTCGCCATCTTCTCCGCCTCGGGCAGATTGTCCGGACGCGCCTTCAACAGCGGCAAGACCACGGCCAGCACGTCCTCGATGCGGCTGGCATAGTGAATCGAAACGCCCTGCATCAGCTCCGGCGTCAGATCCTCTTCCACGTCCTGGCGGTTTTCCGCGGGCAGGACGATGGTTTCCACCCCGGCCCGGCGCGCGGCCAGAAGCTTTTCCTTGATGCCGCCCACCGGCAGCACGTTGCCGCTGAGGGTGATCTCGCCGGTCATGGCGGTCAGCGGGCGCACCGGCGTGTCGGTCAACAGCGACACCAGCACCACGGCCATGGTCACGCCGGCCGAGGGACCGTCCTTGGGGATGGCTCCGGCCGGCACATGAATGTGCAGGTCGATCTCCTTGGTGAAGTCCTCGGCCAGCCCCAGGCTGAGAGCGTTCGAGCGGACCCAGGTCAGCGCGGCCTGCATGGACTCCTGCATCACCTCGCCAATCTGCCCGGTCATGGTAAAGCCGCCCTTGCCCTTCATCTTGTTGGCCTCGATGAACAGGATGTCGCCGCCGGCCGGCGTCCAGGCCAGGCCCACAGCCACTCCGGGGCGCTTGACCCGCTCGGCGACCTCGGTGTCCACGCGCACCTGAATGCCGCCCAGAAACTCCTTGATCGTCTCGCGGCTCACCGTCAGCTTGTGCGTCCTGCCCTCGACCACGCGCCGCGCCTGTTTGCGGCAGAGGGTGCCGATCACCTGCTCCAGCTTGCGGACGCCCGCCTCGCGGGTGTAATGGCGCACCGCGTAGCGCACCGCATCCTCGGGAAACTCGATCTGCTCGGGCGTGATGCCGTTTTCCTTGATCTGCCGCGGAATCAGGTAGCGGAAGGCGATCTGCATCTTCTCTTCTTCGCTGTACCCCTGCAGGAAGATCAGCTCCATGCGGTCCAGCAGCGGCGGCGGAACCGTATCCAGCTGGTTGGCCGTGCAGATGAACAGCGCCTTCGACAGATCGAAGGGCACGTCCAGGTAATTGTCGCGGAAGGTGTTGTTCTGCTCCGGGTCCAGCGCCTCCAGCAGAGCCGAACTGGGGTCGCCGCGGAAGTCGCGCCCCAGCTTGTCCACCTCGTCCAGCATGATCACCGGGTCGTTGGTTTCGGCTCGCCGGATGCTCTGAATGATCTGCCCCGGCAAGGCTCCGATATAGGTGCGCCGATGGCCGCGGATCTCCGCCTCGTCGTGCATGCCGCCCAGCGAGACGCGCTGGAACTTGCGGCCCAGCGCCCGGGCAATCGAGCGGCCCAGGCTGGTCTTGCCCACGCCCGGCGGCCCCACAAAGCACAGGATCGGCCCCTTCATGTCCGGCTTCAGCTCCAGAACGGAAAGGTAGTCCAGGATGCGGTCCTTCACCTTTTTCAGCTCGTAGTGGTCCTCGTCCAGAATCTCCTTGGCGACGCTGATGTCGATCTTGGAGCCGGAGCTCTTGGCCCAGGGCAGAACCGCCAGCCACTCGATGTAGTTCCGGGTGAGCGAGTAGTCGGCGGCCATGGGCGACATGCGCGCCAGGCGCGAAAGCTCCTTCAGAGCCTCCTTCTTGACCTCCTCCGGCATCCCGGCGGCTTCGATCTTCTGGCGCAGTTCATCGCTCTCGCGCTGCCCTTCGTCCTGCTCGCCCAGCTCCTTCTGAATGGCCTTGAGCTGCTCGCGCAGGTAGTAGTCGCGCTGCGACTGCTGCACCTGATCCTGCACCTCGGTCTGAATCTTGGTGCGCAACTGCTGCACCTCGATCTCCTTGGCCAGATGCTGATTCAGCAGCTCCAGACGGGTGGCGATGCTGGGAGTCTCCAGCAGCTTCTGCTTGTCGTCGGTGGTCAAAAAAGGCAGCGAGGAGGCGACAAAATCCACCAGCCGGCTCGGCTCCTCGATATTCGCCGCGATCGTCCGCAGTTCATCGGACAGGGTCTGGGATTCGGCCACAATCTGCTGGAACTCGCTCGTGACATTGCGCACCAGCGCTTCCATGCCAGGGGTAGCCGCCGGCTCGGCATCCTCGAGAACCTCCACTTCGGCCACCAGAAAAGGCTCGGTCTGCACATAGCGCACCAGCCGCACCCGCTCCACCCCTTCGGTGAAGACAAAGCGGCTCTGGTTGGGCATGCGCACCACCTTGTGCACCGTGGCCAGGGTTCCAACCCCATGCAGGTCAGCCGGTTGGGGCGAATCCAGCCGCGCGTCCAACTGCGCCGCGACGACAATGGTCCGTTCCTCGCCCAGCGACTCGATCAATTGGATAGAACTCTCCCGGCCCACCGTCAGCGGCAGCACGGCGTGAGGGAATAGAACCGTGTCGCGCACCGGCAAAACCGGGATTCTGCGTACGCCAGAGGTGGCCTTTTCGGCGGTTTGTTTGCGGAACGGTGCAATCGGTGGCTGATTTGACATTGAGTATCCCCTTATCAACTTTCCTTCATTAGACAACGAAGACTTTGAAAGGTTTCAGAAAAAACACCGCCACCTTTCCCGGCGATTCCGCTTCCGCGTGCGCTTTTCTCCAGGCTCCGCTGCCGCGCTTCAACGCGCGGCGCGCTTTTTCAGCAAAAATCTGGAGCGCCGGTCCTTTTCTTGAAGCTCGTCTCCCTGATCTTCCGCTTTTCTGAGTCTCCGCTTTCTTCAGGCTCCGCAAGGCTGGCTGAGTCGGATTGTTCTTCGAGACCGGATCGAAGAGCGGCGAACCAACGATTCTGACTCTTCTCCCTGGCCAACCGGACGCAACGCAACTCGAAGTGTGTATCGGCCAAAGACCGGCAAAGGTGAGCGGATGGGGCGATGGAGCGGAAAGAGCGGAGGAGGGAGCAAGGCTTCGCCGCTGATTCGCCCGCGGCCGGGGACGTCCCAATCAGGAAGCGCCGAGCCGGGAAGCGCAGCACCGGGCGGCCGGTCTGGTTACTATAAGAGAACAGAGAAGACAGAACCTTGGCGGCCACCCGCTGCCTGTGGTGGGCTCTGATTGTCTGAAGAAGACGGCCTGCTGGTACGGCGGGGCGTTCGAATCCATCTTTGTCAGGCATCTTAATGGTCTTGAAGGCAAAGCCGGCGCGGCAATGCGGCAAACAGCGGTCAGGGTATGGCATTCTGCTGGCCTGCCTTCTCGCCTATGCACTTGCGGGCGGCATCTGCGGCTGGAGCCAGGGCCACGGGAGCGGCACGGACGATTCCGCCGGGGGCGGCGGCCTGCAAGCGACGAATCCTGAGGTGGCGAAGCCTGAGGCGATGAAGCCTTCCCCTGCTCTTGACCAGTGGGATGGCCTGCCGGTGCGGAGCATCTCTTTTGAAGGAGTTTCAGCGGATCGCCTCGCCCCTTTGCCTGGCCATCTGGTCCAGGCTGCGGGAGCACCTCTGAGCCGGGAGTATCTGGTCAAAAGCCTGCGCCAGCTTTTTTCCACCGGCCTGTTCGAAACCCTTGCGGTCGAAGGCGAGCGCGAGCAGGACGGTGTGGCGCTCATCTTTCGCGGGCAGCCGCGCGCCTTCATCGGCATCGTCACGGTGGAGGGCGCGAAGGGAGCCTCGGTCAACTTCCAGCTTTTGAGCGCCAGCCAGTTAACTGCCGGCAGCCGGCTGACTCCCGACAAGCTGAGCCGCGCGCACGAGCAGATGAGCGCGATTCTGGCCCAGGACGGCTTTCACCAGCCGGTCATCACTCAGACCCTGACGCCACGCCCGGCCGACCAGCTGGTGGACATCGCGTTCCACGTGGTCACCGGCCCGCAGGCGCGGGTGGGCACGGTCGAGGTCATGGGCGACGCCGGAATGACGCCGGACGAATTTCGATCGCACGCGCGGTTGAAGTCCGGTATGCGCGTGAACCGCGAAACCGCCAGCCGGGCGCTGGCCGGAGTGCTGAAGATCTACCAGCGCGAGCAGCGGCTGGAGGCTCAAATCAAGCTCGATCCCCAGCAATACGACGCGCGGTCCAATACGGTCAATTTTAGTTTTTCCGCCAGCCAGGGCCCGGTCGTCAAGGTGCTGGTTGAAGGCGCGCAAGTCAGCTCGGAGCAGCTCAAACGGCTGATTCCCATCTTCGAGGAGGGAAGCGTCGATGAGGATCTGCTGAACGAGGGGAATCGGCGGCTGCGCGACCTTTTCCAGCAGCGGGGCTTTTTTGACGCCAAGGTGGAACACGAAAAACGATCTCCGAGCGCCGGCCTCGTGATGATTGTCTACACCGTGCGCCTGGGAGCGCGGCGGCGCGTCGAGCGGATCTCGGTGACGGGCAACCACTACTTCAGTTCCGCGACCCTCGACGCCCTGCTCGGCGTCCATGCGGCCGATGTCACCGACCGCCACGGCATTTATTCGCAGGCGCTGGTGGCTGCCGACGTGAGCGCCCTTGAAGCCGTTTATCAGAACAACGGCTTCTCGAAAGTCAAAGTCACCCCCGAGACCAGCGCCGAGCCGTCTGCCGCTTCCGGTTCTCCGCCCCTGGAGCCGCGGACGGCCCGGCAGCCAGCCCCTCTCAGCGTGACCTATCACATCGATGAAGGGCCGCAGTTGCGCGTGGGCACGGTGCGCATCGAAGGCAACGAGCATGTGGATGCCTCCCAGCTTACGCCGCAGCTGAACACCATCGCCGGCCAGCCGCTCTCGCCCGGCAGCCTGGCCGGAGACCGGGACACACTGTTGACCGAGTATCTGAGCCGCGGCTTCGACCAGGCGGGGGTTCAGGTTGCACAACAGACGGACCCGGCCGATCCGGAGAAGGTGAACGTTGTCTTCCATATCACCGAGGGCCGGCAGATTTTCGTGCGCAAGGTGCTCTTGACGGGGCTGCATTACACGCGTCCGAGCACGGCGGCCAGGGCGATCACCCTGCACCCCGGCGACCCGCTCAACCAGGCGGCGCTGAGCGCCACCGAACGCAATCTCTACGATTTATCCCTCTTCAACGAGGTGAATACGGCCGTCGAAAACCCCTGGGGAGAGTCCACGCGCAAGACCGTCCTGATCCAGACGGAGGAGGCGCGGCGCTGGACCCTGACCTACGGCTTCGGCTTCGAGTCTCAGACCGGACAGCCGCGGTACAACTGCCAGGGCGCCATTGCCGCCGGCGTCAAGTGCAATCCCAACGGCAAGACGGGTGTGAGCCCCCGCGTGCTGGCTGACGTCACGCGTAACAATCTCTTCGGGCGGGACCAATCCGTCTCGGTGCGCGGCAACTACGGATTGCTGGAGCAGAAACTCGACCTGCTCTTCCAGATTCCGCACTTCGAGCAAAGCCAAAACTTCAGCTTGAATTTTTCCGGTGGCTACGCCAACAGCGTGGACGTGAGCACCTACGTCTCTTCCCGGCTCGAGGGCGGCATCCACTGGACCGAGCACTTCAATGCGCCGGGTTCGCTGTTGTCCAAGGCCAACACGGTCGTTTACGAATTCGATTTCCGGCGCGTCAAGGTACAGGCCAGCAGTCTGCAGGTCTATCCGGCCGCGATCGCGGCCCTGGCCACGGCGGTGCGCGTGGCCGGTCCGTCGCTGACCTGGACTCGCGACACCCGCGATTCTCCCCTCGATGCGCACCGCGGCACGTATACCAGCTTTCAGGAGTTTCTCTCCAGCAAGGCCTTCGGCGCTGAGGTCAACTTCAGCCGCCTCGACCTGTCGAATTCCAGCTACTACAGCTTCGGCAAAGGGCGCTTTGTGCTGGCCCGCAACACCCGCTATGCGCAAGAGCGTGCCTTCGGCTCCCCCCAGGCCGCGACGATTCCGCTCCCCGAGCGGCTCTACTCCGGCGGGGCGACCTCGCTCAGGGGCTTCGCCCAGAACTCGGCCGGGCCGCGCGACCCGGAGACGGGTTATCCCATCGGCGGGGCGGGAGCGCTCGTCGAGAGCACCGAACTGCGCCTGCCGCCGCCCAACCTGCCCTGGTTTGGCAACACCCTGAGCTTTGTGCTCTTTGAAGACATGGGCAACGTCTTCACCAACGCGGGAGACGCCTGGGCCAGCATCGGGCGATTTCACCAGCCCGACGAGGCCGCGTGCAAGAAACTGGCCTCAACCAGCAACCCCGGCAGCTATGATCCCACCGGCCCCGACACCTCGACAGGGCAGCAGGGGGCGTGCAGCTTCAACTACTTCTCGCAAACGCCGGGCATCGGGTTGCGCTATCATACGCCGGTCGGGCCGATCCGGCTGGACTTCAGTTATGACCTGAATCCGCCCATCTACCCGGTGAATACGGATTACTCGCTACCGGTGATTTCCAGTTCCCCGGTGCCTTCCTACGACTTGAACCCGCATGTGGGCCAAGCTCCGCACTTCAACTTCTTTTTCAGCCTGGGACAGAGCTTCTGATGCGCAGCCATCCCAAAATCGGCTTAAAGGCCCGCTGCGGCTTCCTTCTCCGGGCAACGGCGGCAGTATGGCTGGCCGCAGCCGGAGCAGCTTCGGGACTGGCTCAGAATGCGGTCCCGCAGGCGGATTCCGGTCGCGCCGTGGTGCTCGACCGGGTGGTGGCCGTGGTCAACAATCAGGCCATTCTGGCCAGCGACGTGAACGACGAGATGCGGCTGGCGGTGCTCAATCCCGGCGGAATCGGACGCGGCGCTCTCACGCCCCAGCGCGCACTGGGGCAGTTGATCAGCCGTGCGCTCATCCAGCAGCAGATCCGCCAGGAAGGTGCGCTGATCGCCGAGCCTTCGCAGAACGAGGTCGATGCGCGGCTGGCCGAGATTCGCAAGGTGCTGCCCGCCTGCGTTCACTTCAACTGCGCGTCCGATGCCGGATGGAAGGCGTTTCTGGCCGCGAACAGGCTGACGCCGCGGCAGGTTGAAACCTATCTGCGCAACCGGATCGAGATTTTGAACTACATCGAACTGCGCTTCCGGGGCGGGATTCTCATCTCGCCGGAGCAGATCGCGGCTTATTACCAAAAAACGCTGCTTCCCCAGTACGCCCCGGGCGAAGCGGTTCCTCCGCTGGACAAGGTGGCTGAGCGCATCGAGGAGATTCTGCTCGAGCAGCAGGTGAACGCGCTGTTCGACAACTGGCTCACAAACCTGCGCAAGCAGGGCGATGTGGAAGTGCTCGACCCGGCGTACAAAACGCTGGAAACCGGCTCCAGTGCGGGCCAGGGAGGCGCATGAGCGAATCCGAATCCACGCCTTCCGGAACTCCCGGGCCTGACGCTCCTCAGTCCGCCGCGTCTGAACCCGCCACGCCCCAGCCAGTTGCGCCTGATCTTGCCGGGCTTGAGCCTGTTTCTCAGGCCGATCCCTCCGGACCAGCCAGCAAAGCGCGCCCCAGCCGCCTGCGCCGCTTTTTCCTGCGCCATCTTCCCCTCACAGTGGCCGGTCTGGTGGCGTTTCTGGCCGTCAGCCTCACGGGCCTCTATTTTTTTGCCAGTTCGGCCCGGTTTGAGAACCTCGTCCGCGAGCAGATCGTAAGCCAACTGGAGACGGCGACCGGCGGACGGGTGGAAATCGCCTCGTTCCACTGGAATCTTCTGCGTCTCGAAGCCGAGGCGGATGGAGTGGTCATTCACGGCCTTGAAGCTCCAACGGAGGCGCCCTACGCCCAGGTTGGCCGTCTGCGCGTGCGGCTGAGCCTGCTGGGCCTCGTCTGGAGCCCGCGCATCCGCCTGCGGGAGCTCGAGATCTTCCAGCCCCGGCTGCACCTGATCGTCTACCCCGACGGGTCGACCAACCAGCCGCGGCCGCGCCAGCCCAGAAAGCCGGGCCAGCCGTTCACCGATAGGCTCTTCGATCTGAAGGCCGGCCGGATTGTGGTCGAGCAGGGCGACCTGGACGATGAAAATCGCGCCGCGGCCTTCGATTTTCAGAATCGCCACATTCCACTCGACTTTTCCGCCAGCGACGTCTCCATGCGCATGATCTACATCCCGGCGGCAAACCCTGGCCGGAAAGGGGGCAATCCGGAGAGCTATCTCATCGAGATGGGAGCGCGCGACCTGAATCTGGCGCGGGGAGTCTCGTCCCGCGCCGGCAGTGCGCAGCCGCCGGCCGTGCATGGATTTCTGCAGGCCACGCTCGATCTGACGCGCACCGCGGTGACCCTGCAGTCTCTGCGCATCACTGCCCGCAGCCGCGGCGTCCCCGACCGGACGATTGAGATTTCCGGCACATTGAGCGACTTTGCCCATCCACGCTGGGAGGCCAGGACGGCAGGCGTGCTGGACATGCGCCTGATTAACCCGATCACCGGCTACCCCAACGCGCCGGAAGGCACAGCGCACCTGGAC
This sequence comes from uncultured Acidobacteriaceae bacterium, assembly GCA_963788415.1. Classification (GTDB taxonomy): domain Bacteria; phylum Acidobacteriota; class Terriglobia; order Terriglobales; family Acidobacteriaceae; genus Telmatobacter. The sequence continues at coordinate 36,159 of CAWBHO010000067.1, forward strand.
CTCGCCGGCGCCGGAGAGACGGGCAGCTTCCGCGTCGATGGGAGCGTCCACGTCGAGAACGGCTCGTACATCGGGACCGGCGTCGTCGCCACCGGCGTTTCGCTCGACGCGCGGGTTCATGCGGATCCTGAGCAGTTGGTGGTCGGCTCCATCGTCGCCCGCCTTCGCCAGGGCGGCCAGATCGACGGCAACCTTTCGCTCTCTCCCTGGCTGCCGGAACTTCCCGGAGCGTCCACCCTGCGGCCGGCCGGCGCGGCCAGCCGAATCCCCCGCGACAAGCGAAACTGGCGCTCCCTTTTCGCCCATCGGCGGCAGGAGGTGCAACCGAGCCCGGCCGCAAAGCCGCCCCAGCCTTCGGCAAAGCAGCCCCAGCCCGCGAACGGCATTACCATCCCGGTCAACGGCAAGGTGACGGCCAATTTCACCGGCGTTGCCCTGGACACGCTGCTGGAGATGGTCTCCGAGCCGCCTTTCCAGCATCTCGGCTTTGACACCCGCGTCAACGGGCCCGCCACGGCCATCTGGACCGGGGGCGATGTCCGCACTCTTTCCGTGGATGCGCGCCTGAGCCTCACTCCGCCGTCGCGGACCGCCCCCGGCATGGTTCCCGCCAGCGGCCTGGTCGACGGCACCTACACGCAGCGGGACAGCGCGGTCGATCTGCGCGCGCTGAAGCTCGATCTGCCCTCCAGCCAGATCCAGGCCAGCGGCCATCTGGGCGCCTATCCGCTCAGCAGCCCCTCGACGCTGGCGGTCGATCTCCACACTCAGAACCTGGGCGAATTCGACACCGTGCTGCGCGATCTGGGCCTGACCTGCAAGCGAGACCCCAGAAGCTCCAGCGACCGGTCTCCATCGACGAGGTGCAAGTCCGGCTCCGCCGCCCTGCCCGTCGCGCTCTCTGGCCAGGCCGATTTTCACGGCTCGTGGACCGGATCCCTGGTCGATCCGCACCTGGCGGGCAGCCTCCAGGCCACGCAATTGGCCGTCGAGCTGCCGGCTCTGCCTGCGGTCAACTCCGGCCAGCCGCAATCGGTCCGGTTCGATTCGCTCGATGCCGCCGGCCGCTATTCCGCAGCCCGGATTGAAGTTTCTCGCGCCCAACTGCGTCGCGGCGGCACCGAGATCACCCTCAACGGGACGCTGGACTCCATGGCCCGCCGTGGGCACGCACCGTCCATCAACGCCAACTCCGTGCTCCACCTCCGCCTGGGCGCGAACCAGGTCGGCATGGACGATGCGCGCCTGTTCACCGGCCGGAGCCTGCCCGTAACCGGCGCCCTCAATGCGCAACTTCAGATCGACGGACCGCTCCATGCGCTGAACGGCTCCGGTTGGGCTGAGATGGACAAAGGCAGCGTCTACGGCGAGCCGGTGGACCACATCCGCGCGCAGGGCACGCTGGCCAATCAGGAGATCCATCTCACCTCGGTGGCCATCAACAAGGGCGCGGGCAGGATTGCCGCCTCGGGCAGCTACAACCTCCAATCCCATCGCTTCCAGTTGAACGCCCAGGGCGCGGGAATCGACACTTCCCGCATCGAAATCCTTCGCCGCCACGGTCTGGCCGTGACAGGAAAACTAGGCTTTACCGCGCGGGGCTCGGGAACCCTCGACGATCCACTGTTGCAGGTTCAAGCCACGCTGGCCGGCCTCACTGTGAACGGTGAGCCGCTGGGTTCGCTGGAGCTAACCGCGCACACTGCCGGCCGCGTCGCCACGTACGACGTGTCCACCAGGCTTGAGACCGCCCGGCTCACCCTGCATGGCCAGACGGCGCTCACGGGCGACTACGCCACCCAGGCCAGGCTGGAATTTCCCCAACTCAATCTTGGCAAGCTGTTCAAGCTGGCCAATATGCAGGAAATCAGCGATGAGTCGGCGCTGGCCGGCGTCATCACCCTCGAAGGGCCTTTGGCGCGGCCCGCCGATCTGCGCGGCGAGGCTCGTTTTGGTCAATTGGCGGCCACCGTGACCGGCGTTCATCTGCGCACCGTGGGCGGCGTCCACGCCACGCTCGACCATTCCGTGATCCACCTCGACCGGCTCCACGTGACCGGCGACGACACCGACCTCGACGCCCAGGGAAGTCTATCGCTGCAGGGCAATCGGCAGTTGGATCTGACCGCCAGCGGAGCGATCAATCTGAAAGTGGCCGAGACGCTGGACCCCGACCTGACCGCCAGCGGAAGCACCACCTTCCAGGTGGAGGCGCACGGCCCGCTGACGAATCCTGGCCTGCAGCGGACGGATCGACATTCGAGAACGGCTCGCTGTCCCTCGAAGACCTGCCCAACGGCCTGAGCCAGTTGCACGGAACGCTGGAGTTCAACCAGAACCGGCTGGAGGTCAAGTCGCTGACGGCCATGACCGGCGGCGGCCAGTTGAGCGTGGGCGGCTACCTGGCCTACCAGCACGGCATCTATGCCGACCTGACGGCTACCGGAAGGGAATTCGCATCCGCTATCCGCAGGGAGTCAGTTCCCTGGCCGACGCCTCGCTGCGCCTGCAAGGGCACGCAGAACAATCTGCTGCTCTCGCGGCGACGTGCTCATCACGCGCTTCACCGTAAGCCCCGATCTGGACATTGCGGCGCTGGCCGCCAAGGCCAACGCCGTCGAAAGCATCGCTCCCCCCGACACGCCCTCCAACCACGTCCGCCTGGACGTGCGCATCGTCTCTTCGCCGCAATTGAACTTCCAGAACGCTTACGCCAAGCTGGCTGGAAACGTCGATCTCCGCCTGCGCGGCACCTTAGCCTCGCCCTCGCTGCTGGGGCGCATTTCCATCACCGAAGGCAGCGCCCTGATTGCCGGAACCCGCTACGAGTTGCAGCGCGGCGACATCACGTTCACCAACCCCATCCGCATTCAGCCCAACATCGACCTGATCGCCACGGCCCACGTCGAGGACTACGACATCACCCTCAGCCTGCATGGGGCTCCGGAAAATATGGTCGTCTCCTACCGCTCCGACCCCCCGCTTCCGGAGGCCGACGTGGTGGCCCTGCTGGCCTTGGGCCGCACCGAAAGCCAGCAGCGCCTTTACACCCAGCAGCAGGAGCAGTACGGCGCCAACCCCACCACCGAAGCCCTGCTCGGCGGCGCTCTGAACGCCACCGTCAGCAGCCGCGTGCAGAAGCCTGTTCGGCGCGGGAAGCGTCAAGGTGGACCCTAACTACCTGGGCGCCCTGGGCAACTCCACCACCCGCATCATCGTCGAAGAGCAGTTGGGCAGAAACGTCACGCTCACCTATGCCACCGACGTGGACACCACCAGCCAGCAACTGATTCAGGCCGAAGTGGCCATCAACCACCACATCTCGCTGCAGGTGGCGCGCGACGAGTCCGGCGTCTTCTCCATGGTGCTGAAAGCCACCCGCCGCTACCGCTGAAGCCGCATTTCTCTTCTCCAGCCTTTCGGATTCGAGACCTTTTTCCTGAATTCGTGTCTATGCGGGTGGCATCACCAGGTGGCCGGGTACTCCGAAAGCGGCTTTTTCTCGCAGATGAAGCCGTTCGCACGTTTTGACGCGGCAAGATCGCAGCGGGAGAACCAGCCGGCTGCCCTCTCTGCCCTGGCCAGCACCCGTAACAAGGAGAGTTTCCCATGATTTGGACGATACGCACAACCAGGGCCACGCTGTTGGCGGCCGCGCTGGCCGCGGCCCTCTTGAGCTATCCCCTGACTTCCCCGGCGGCTCAAGTTCCATTCTCGGCTTCCGCCGCGGAGGTGGCCGCGCAGGCTGAAAACAGCATGACCCGCGAAGCCGCCGCGCGGTTGAACAAGAAGCAATTTCGCGACGTGAAGGTGAGCGTGGACCAGGGCACGGCCACCTTGACCGGCGCCGTGGACCTCTTCCAATACAAGATGGACGCCGCCAAGCGCGTGCGCGGAACCCATGGCGTCACCGCCGTGCGCAACCTGATCGAGGTCGCCGGGCCCCAGGTTGCCGACCAGAAACTCGAAGATAATCTCCGCGAAAAGCTGACCTATGACCGGGTCGGCTTCGGCAATGTCTTCGACGCCATCACCGTCCGCGTGGAAGACGGCGTGGCGACCCTGGGCGGCCATGCCCACAATTACTTTGCCCGGGATTCCGCGTTGCAGTTGGCTGACAACTTCCCCGGCGTTAAGGACGTCGTGGACCAGATCGAGGTCGATCCGGCCTCGGTGATGGACGACCGCATCCGGCGCAGTGAGTTCCGCGCCATCTACGGCACCCCGCAATTGAACCGGTACGCCATCGACCCGGCCAAGCCGATCCGCATCTCGGTGCAGAACGGCCACGTCGAGTTGTATGGAATGGTGGACTCGCAGGGCGAAAAGAACGCGCTTTTATCCGCGCCAGCGGCGTCCCCGGCGTCTTCGATGTGAAGAACTACCTGCAGGTCGCCGGCCTGGCCCAGAAGTAAGCGCCACGGCCGTCGCGCATCTTTCCCGGAGAATCGATGGATTCTCCGGGAAACGCGGTCAAGCGCGGGTGCCGCTGGCCGCTTTGCCGTTCAGAACCGGTTTTTCGTTCAGAATTTGACCGAGGGAACGGCTTGGGCAGCGGGGCTGGCGGTAAAGAAGGCGCTGTTCTGATGGAATCCGGCGATGCCCGCCCAGATGCTGTTGGGGAACTGGAGCACGAAAGTGTTGTAGCTCTGCAAGGCGTCGTTATAGCGTTTGCGCGCCACGCTGATGCGGTTCTCGGTTCCCGCCAGCTCGTCCTGCAGGCGCATGAACTGGTCGCTCGACCGCAGTTGCGGGTAGTTTTCGGTCAGCACCAGAAACTTGTTCAGCGCGCCGTCCAGTTGACCGTTCGCGGCGATCTTCGCCTGCGGGTTCTGGGCGTTCATCAGGCCGTCACGCGCCTGGGCGATCTCCGCATACACGCCGCTCTCTTCCTTGGTAAAGCCCTTCACCGTGTCCACCAGGTTGGGAATCAGGTCGGCGCGCCGCTCTAGTTGCACGTCCACCTCAGACCACGCGGCCTTCACATTCTGATCCTGGGCAACCATCTGGTTCTTGGCGCCGACGTAGCTGCCAAAAACCATCAGAACCGCCAGGACAAATACGCCCACAACGCCCAATCCAATCCAAAGTCCACGACTCATAGAGTTCTTTTCTCCTCCGGCTTCCTATCGTGAAAGCCCCTTCAAAAAATCTGAAAATCCAAAAGCCGTTTCATCCCCCGCATCCGCATCCATCTGGCCATGCGCTCAGGGGCTAAAGCCCGCAATCTGCCGTTCTTACCGGCACGACTGAAGTCGTGCCCCGACACAGCGCCTGGTCATAAAGCGGCTTCTACCAGCTTCCCCCGGCGCCGCCGCCGCCAAAGCCGCCGCCGCCGAAGCCGCCAAAACCCCCGCCTCCGCCCCCATCTCCTCCACCGCCAAAACCGCCGCCCCCTCCCATGCCGCCGCCAAAACCCCCGAAAAGCCGAGAAGAGGCCGAAGCCGAGCAGAAAGCGCAGCAGGTGAAAGCCGCCAAAGAAGACCAGCAGGACAATGAGCAGAATCAGCCTGCCCATCGCCGGATTTTGCCGCTGCGGCACAGGCTGAGGAATGGGCGCCGAGGCATCTTCAGTGAGCGTGACCTTGGCGTCGGCGGCAATCACCTGCGCCACCTGGTCCACGCTCAGCAAAACGGCGCTGTCATAGTCGCCGGCCCGCAGATACGGCACCATCCCCCGGCCGATGTCGCCCACCTTGCCGTCGGGCAGGATGCCTTCGAGGCCGTAACCCGGCTCGATGCGGTACTTGTGGTCGTCCACGGCCAGCAGAATCAGCACGCCGCGATCCGAGCCCTTCTTGCCCATCTTCCACTTGTCTTCAAGAGCGTTGGCAAAGTCCGCCGCGTCGTCGCCGTCGAGGTTGTGGACGGTCACGACCGCGATCTGCGCATTGGCCGCCGAGTGGTCGAGCTGAGAACAGAGGCTGTCAATCCGGGCCGTGGCCTGGGGCGACAGCACATGGGCGAAATCGCTGACGTAATCAGTGGGCTGGGGCAGATCCTGAACCTGCTCGGCCAGGGCGAAAGGGGCGGAAAAGGCGAAAAAAGCCGCCAAAAACAGCCCGAAGACGGCGAATTGTATGCGGCGAAAGCCTGTCATCGCTTTCTATTGTACGGGTGCGCGCGGGGAAAGGTTCCAAAAGCAGCTTCCAGCTTCTAGCTGCTAGCTGTTCGTGCCCGCTCGCGGCTGTTCTGGGATAGCAGAAGGAGTGCGGCCCCGCCAGAAAGCCTCCCGAGCAGGCCCCTCCCGGCAGGAACAAGCCGCAACGAGCAGAGAAGCAGCTAGAAGCTAGAAGCTAGGAGCTAGAAGCTGGAAGCTGGAAGCTAGCGGCTTCCTCTGCACTAAACTGAAGAAACGATGAACTCGAATCCCCTCCCCACGCCCCCCGTCGCCCGCATCGACCACAAAGAGACCTCACTGCACGGCGCCGTCCTCGCCGACGACTACGCCTGGCTGCGCGACAAGGCGAACCCCGAGGTGACCGCCCTGCTGGAGGCCGAAAACGCCTACGCCGAGGCGCTCATGGCCCCGCTCACCAGCCTGCGCGAGGAGCTTTATGGCGAGATGCTCGCGCACATCAAGCAGACCGACGTTTCGGTTCCCTTCCGCGACGGCGACTGGTGTTATTACGCGCGCACCGAGGAGGGGTTGCAGTACCCCATCTACTGCCGCACCCACGGCTCCCACAATGCCACCGAGAACACCTCGGAGCAGGTCATTCTGGATTGCAACCAGTTGGCCGAAGGGCACGCATTTTTCGCGGTCGGCTACTGTG
>CAWBHO010000068.1:0-5383 GCA_963788415.1 uncultured Acidobacteriaceae bacterium
ACACTAAGCCAACGATCAATCCCATTTCGGTTGCCCCCTACTCAGTTAATCGGCGTCTCGCGCTCAAACAGCACCTGCGGCAGGACGACGCCTGCAACACGAAGCCGATCGAGAAATTTAGGCCGGATACGGGTTGGTTGAAACACTCCGATCACCTTGCCGTCAGGTCCGATCCCTTTCTTTTGGAAGCTGAAGATCTCCTGCATGCTGAGGACATTCTCTTCCATTCCGGTAATCTCGGAAATGCTGGTCACCTTGCGAGTACCATCGCTCAAGCGGCTGCACTGCACTACGATCGTGATAGCGGCGGCGATCTGCTGGCGAATGGATCTTTCGGGAATGTTCATGTTGCCCATCATGACCATGGACTCGAGCCTGGAGACCGCATCGCGGGGGGTGTTGGCGTGGATGGTGGTCATCGAGCCTTCGTGACCGGTGTTCATGGCCTGCAGCATGTCAAAGGCTTCTTCTCCGCGAACTTCGCCGATGATGATGCGGTCGGGGCGCATGCGGAGCGCGTTGATCAGCAGTTGGCGCTGGAGAATCGCTCCCGTTCCTTCGATGTTGGGCGGACGGGTTTCCAAGCGCACGATGTCTTCCTGCGCTAGGCGAAGCTCGGCCGCATCTTCGATGGTGACAATGCGCTCGCCCCGCGGAACATACTGGGAAAGAATGTTCAGAAAGGTGGTTTTGCCGGCGCCGGTGCCGCCAGAGATGAGGATGCTGATCCGGGCTTTGACCGCCGCGGAAAGCACCTCCATCATCTCCGGTGAGACGGTCTTCAACTGGACCAGTTGGTTGGCGGCCAGCGGCCCCGTCCCGAAACGGCGAATGGACAAGGAGGGCCCATCGAGCGCCAACGGCGGAATGATGGCATTGACGCGGGATCCATCGGGCAGCCGCGCATCGACCATTGGCGAGGATTCATCCACTCTGCGGCCCACGCGCGATACGATGCGGTCGATGATCTGTAACAGATGGCGGTCGTCGCGAAACGCTGTATCGACCCTTTGTAAGAGCCCGCCTTTCTCGATGAAGACATGATCTTTGTCGTTGACCAGAATGTCGGAAATCTTTGTATCTCGCAATAAAGGTTCCAACGGCCCGAGGCCGAAGACCTCATCGAGCAGGTCCATCTGGATCTTTTCCTGCTCGTCGAAGTTCAGCGGCACGCGCTGCTCGGCGATGATCTCCTTCACGATGCCAGCGACCGCCTGGCGCGCCTGGCTGGAATTGACGCGCGAGAGCTTCTCCAGGTCCAGTTTGGAGATCAGGGTACGGTGTATATCCGCCTTGTACTTTTCAAGATTCAGCAGTTCCACGTCATACCTTCCGTCGGGCTGAGATACTTCTTCACGTTACCATCATTTTGACAACGGCCTCTGCCTGAAAAGGGCAACAAGAAGCCAACGGGTAAGTCAATCGCCAAGAGTGAAAACTATATTCACAGTGGTCTCCACCTCGACCGGTTCGCCATTGAGCAGATAGGGTCTGTAACGCCAGTTTCTCACAGCATCCAGGGCTGCCTGCCGCAACATGACCGGTCCGCTGACAATGTAGGGGCTTTCGACGATCCCGGCCCTCGAAATTGTGGCTTGAATCACCACCGTGCCTTCGACGTGCGCGGTCTTGGCAATCGAAGGATAAACGGGAGGTATCTTCTTCCGCAGCAAACCGCCCGCAACGCCGGCCGAAAGCCTTACCTTCCCAAGAACCACTGCCTTGCCACCAGGCGCCGCGGGCCTGCCGAAAACGCTGCCAGCAACGCCGCCGCCACTGCCACCCAGGTTCTCCACGCCAGCCGCGCCAAAGCCCGCGGAAGGCGGAGTTCCCTTTTCGGCTGCCCTTTTAAGATCGTTCGGAATCCGCGAGGGCGCGGTCAATTGCTCGTTCATCACCTCCGACTGAGCACCAAGGTCGGCCTGCTGGGGCGTCTCAGCCGCAGGCGTTTGCGTGGATGCAGTTCCAGCCCCAGGAGTTCCGGCCCCAGGCTTTGGCAGCTCCGGCGCGGCGGGCACGTTCAGGGTCTTTGCGGGAGCAGGATTCGGTGGCGCTGGGCTCATCGCAACCGGCTGCTCTGATGTATCCGCACGGGAGCGCAGCTTGAAGTAGCCCAGTGCAATGAGAATGATCAGAAGCAGCCCGACTACGAACAGCGCCATTGTTACCTTGCGCCTGCCGTTGCCCGGGTTACGGTCTTTGCGACCCTCCAGCTTCCGGTCTTCGGACTGAACCGGCTTGAAAAGCTCCGCCTCCTTGTTGGCCGTCACCAATGTATTCTTGGAGGCATTCGCCCGCTGGTTGCTCACCGGCGCCTCGGGAATGCGCGACATGTCGTGCGCCCTTGGAACCGCGCCTGCACTATGCGCAGCGTCATAGCCGCTGACGTTTGAGGTCTGCGCCGCGGCATGTTCTCCACTGTCCCATTCGCTGAAATCCGCGGGAAGCGTGGCAGGCTGCTCCGCTTCTATTTCTTCTGGAGGTACCATTGGCCATCGCCTCCCTTCACATAAGTCGCGCCTTTATAACTGCGCGTTTCAAGCTCACTCGTCCGCGCGGGAGCCGGAGCGCCGCCGTCTCTCATCTCAGGCGGCTCCGGCGGCGTCAGGCCAGTGCGGTTCGCCGCGTGATCTGCCGGGGACGGCATGAGCGAAGCGATATTCGGCAATTCCTCGATGACAAGCGGCACCGTGGCTTGCGCTGTCGCGTAGTCGGCTGATTCCATCGGAAGCAGCGTCACCGAGAGCATATGCTCTCCTGCCGGCAGCACCGTGCCAAGGTCTGGAGTGTAGACGAAAGTTCCCCGGACCAAGGCTCTGGCATTGAGCTGCGTGGCGCTGAGAGCTGTGCCGTAGGAGACGGCCTTGGGAGCCGTCCAAGTCACGATGGGCGTTGCCTTGGTCACGACAATCTGCACGGAAGCCTGCGTTTTGCTGAAGCCCACGCCATCGGCTGGAGTGAAAGTTACAGATAGAGTATGCGTTCCCGCTCGCAGCACTGCGCCTGTGCCAGGGTCGTAGATGAAGGTTCCCGGAACCGACGCCGTCGCGTCGAGCTGTGCGGCGCTGAGAGCAGTGCCGTAGGCAATCGAAGTGGGAACTGGCCACGCGACGGTCGGTTCTGCTTTGGTCACGACAAGCTGCACGGAAGCCTGCGACGCGGGGAAGTTGGTGTCCGCCGGCGTGAACGTCACCGACAGCGTATGTGTTCCCGTCGCGACCACTTCGCCTGCCGCGGGAGTGTACACGAAGGTGCCCGGAATCGGCGCCGTGGCATTGAGTTGCTCGGCGCTGAGAGCGGTTCCGTGAGCAAGCGGTGCGGGCTCACTCCAAGCGATTGTGGTTGGCTTGGCCTCGGTGACAGAAAGAGACACGGCAGCCTCCGTCAGGGCATAGTCCGCGGCGTCGGCCGGCGTGAAGGCCGCCGAGAGAGTGTGCCTTCCCGCCTGCAGCAGTTCGCCTGCCGCCGGACTATAGACGAAAGTACCCGGAACGGATGCCGTCGCGTTGAGCTGCGCTGCGCCGAGCGCGGTGCCGTAAGGAATCGCAGCAGGCTCTGGCCATGTAATGACCGGCGCCGCTTTGTTGACCAGCAGCCTCACGGCGGACTGTGCAACGGTATGGTTGGCCGTATCTTCCGGGGTGAAGACTGCCGAGGGCGTGTGGGTCCCCGCCGCCAGAACCGCACCAGCAGCTGGAATGTAGACGAATGTTCCCGGAACCGATGCCGTCGCGTTAAGTTGCGCCGCGCCGAGCGCGTCCCCATAGACAATCGAAGCCGGTTCAGGCCACTTGATCTCTGGCGTCGCCTTGCTCACGATCAGCGCCACTGATGCTTGCGCCTCGCTGTACTCCGCGGCCTCGTCCGGCGTAAAGGTTACCGAGAGGGTATGCATTCCGGAGTTCAGTAACTCGCCTGCCGCCGGACTATAAGTGAATGCTCCCGGAATCGATGACGTCGCGTTGAGCTGCGCCGTGCCGAGCGCCGCCCCGTAGACCATCGAAGCCGGTTCAGGCCACTTGATCTCCGGCGTCGCCTTGCTCACGATCAATGCCACCGATGCCTGCGCCTCGCTGTACTTTGCGGCGTCGTCCGGCGTAAAAGTCACCGAGAGAGTATGCATTCCGCAGTCCAATAACTCGCCCGCCGCAGGACTATAAGTGAATGTCCCCGGAACCGACGACGTCGCGTTGAGCTGCGCCGTGCCGAGCGCGGCCCCGTAAACAATCGTTTCGGGCTCAAGCCACCTGATCTCCGGCGTCGCCTTGCTCACGATCAGCGCCACCGAGGCTTGCGCCTCGCTGTACTCCGCGGTCTCGCCCGGCGTAAAAGTCACCGAGAGAGTATGCATTCCGCAGTCCAGTAACTCGCCGGCCGCAGGACTATAAGTGAAGGTTCCCGGAACCGATGACGTCGCGTTGAGCTGCGCCGCGCCGAGCGCGGCTCCGCGGACAATCGAAGCGGGCCCAGCCCACTGGATCTCCGGCGTTGCTTTGCTCACGACCAGTTCCACGGAAGCCTGCGCCGGGTTGTACGCCTTGGCGTCGTCCGGCGTAAAGGACGCAGATAGACGATGCGTTCCCGTTTTCAGTAACTCGCCGGCCGCCGGACTATAAGTGAATCTTCCCGGAACCGATGACGTCGCGTTGAGCTGCGCCGTGCCGAGCGCGGCCCCGTAGACCATCGAAGCGGGCTCATCCCACTGGATCTCCGGCGTTGCTTTGCTCACGACCAGCCTCACGGAAGCTTGCGCCGGGTTGTACGCCTTGGTGTCGTCCGGCGTGAAGGAGGCCGAAAGAGTGTGCACCCCGGGGCTCAATAACTCGCCTGCCTCCGGCTTGTAATCAAACTTTCCCGGAACCGATGCCGTGGCGTCGAGCTGCGCTGCGCTGAGCCCAGAGCCGAAGGCAATCGCAGCAGGAACAGGCCAAGTGATGGTTGGCGTCGCCCTGATTGCTCCGCTTGTCACGATTTTCTGTAAATGCCACTCGCCATCGGCGCCCTTTACATACGTCGCGCCTTTGTAAGTGCGCGTGACGGTTTCGTCCTGCCGCTCGGAGGGGCTGACTTCGTGCGGCTTCTCCGGGCTTGCTCCCCCAGATCCGGTACGGTGCACATCCTTATCCGCCACCGTAAACGTATCCGGCTTGACTGGCCGAGGTGGGGCGCTCCCAGAGGACGAATAATCATACTTTCCCGGTAGTTCCGCCACGGCCTCATTTTGTTTTGCGTCAGACTCGGCGCCTGGGGCAGGCTGCCCGATTGCCAGTCCGAGCGATGCGATGGCCGGCGTCTCCTCGACGCTCGAAATCTTCGCTGAAATACTTCGGCTGAGGCTCTTGAGCCTGAACAACGACCTCTTTTCCGGAGTTGCGGGCAGGCC
>CAWBHO010000069.1:0-20151 GCA_963788415.1 uncultured Acidobacteriaceae bacterium
CTGGCCCTTCGGCTCGGAGAGGTTCGTGTCCTCGAACAGCCGCTTGCCGAGCAATTGCAGATCGGAAAGCGCGCGCTCGTCCTCGGCGCGCGGAAAGGCCGAGGGCGGGCTGGTCAGGGTCGGGGTCGGGGTCTGGGAAGCGGCGGAAGGGTCCCCCGCCGCTTTCCCGCTTCTCATGCGGCGAATTTACAAGTCGCAGGCCAGGTCTTTGGGAAACACAGAATTCGTGCAGCCAAGGGATGCCGGTTGCAAGACGAGACGGCTGCCCCGGACGGGAGGTGCAGCTCTATGCCCCCAGGCCTCGACGCCTTGAAACACATTGTCGTTCTCATGATGGAGAACCGCTCGTTCGACCATATGCTGGGATCGCTGAAGGCGGTCAACCCATTGATCGATGGGGTGGACGGGACGCAATGGAACCCCGACACGCAAGGGAACCCGGTCTATGTGCAGCCGCTGGCCGAGTTTCAAAGCCAACTCGACCCCGACCCAGATCACGCCTTCCCCGCTGTCGACCAGCAGATATTCAACGGCGACCTGAGCAGCCCGCGCGTGGCGAGCATGAAGGGGCTTCGTGCGGAGTTACTTCCAGCAGCGTCAAGACATGGCGCACTCGCAAAAGATCATGTATTACTTCCGCGACGACCAATTGCCGGTACTGACTTCGCTGGCCACCAACTTTGCGGTCTTCAACCGCTGGTTTGCATCCATCCCAGGCCCCACGCTCTGCAACCGCGCCTTTGCGCACTATGGCACCTCGTTCGGGCAGGTGGGCATGAATGTCTTCTACCCGCAAGGCAAGAGCATTTACGAGCGCCTTCAGGACGCCGGCCACACGGCAAAGCTCTATTACTTCGACCAACAAAGCTCCAGCCTGGAGGTCGTGAATCTTCTGCAGCACCAGCCGCAGCTTTTCGCGACTTATGACCAATTCCTGGCCGATTGCAAATCCGGGATATTGTCCGACTATAGTTTTATCGAGCCAAACTACTCCGATCACGATAACGATGACGGCTCGCAGCTGGCTTCCGATCAGCACCCGGACCACAACGTCCAGGCCGGCGAGCTATACATTGCCGCGGTCTACAACGCAATCCAGTCCAATCCCGGTCTCTGGGGCAGCACCGCGCTGCTGGTGGTCTATGACGAACACGGCGGCATCTTCGATCATGTTCCGCCGCCGGCCTGCACCCCGGACGGTTACTCCGCCGGTCCCGCCAGACACCGGTCTCAGCTACACCTTCAACTTTGACCGTCTGGGTGTCCGCGTACCGGCCATTCTCATCTCGCCGTGGGTACCGAAAGGCACGGTTGTCGGCGCAGACAGGGTTTTTGAGCATGCGTCCATCCCCAACACGGTGACCGGCCACTTTATCGGTCCGTATCCCGGACCACCCCGCGCGAACAGGCCGCGCAGACCTTTCTCGATCTGCTGTCGCTCCCCGCCATGCGTACCGATAGCCTGGTCTTCAGCAAAGGGAACTAAGACGCAGGAGACAATTGCCATGAACCAATTCGCACCGACACGAGCCAGCCAGAGAAGCGCAAACAGGAAGCCGGCGAGGAGACTACGCCCCAGCTCACGGGCGATTACACGTCCATCCGGGTCCCGCTTCCGCCAGCCTCCGCCTTTAACAAGAACCGGCCTCCCGGCTGCCTTCTTCAGGCCCAGTTGCAGCACATCCATCACGCCGAGAGCGCCCGGCTGCCCAAAGAGAAACGCGATGGCCGCCGCCCGGAAGAGATCCACACCGAAGCAGAGGCCGCAGCCTACATCGCCGCGGTGACCAGGATTCTGCATCCACAAGGGCGAAAGAAATCCAAGGCTCGAGCAGGCAGATAGGAGGAGATGTGCGAAATCTTCCGATCATCCTTGCGCTTTTGGCGCTTCCGATCTGCGCCGCGCGCGCCCAGGAGAACGCGGTCCATGCCGATTTCCGTGGCGAAGCGACGCGCTTCAAACAAAGCTGCGAAGAGTTCACGCTCAAGAAAATTCCCGGATGCGCCGACCTGCTGTTCACCGACCATCCACTGCACATCGCAGTCGGCAGCCTCGCGCCGCAAAACGGATTCGGCGCGGGCGGAGCGTATGTGGGCCACTACACGCCCAACGAGCTGTGGCGCACCAGTTGGGACGCCGACGCCATCGCCTCCGACAACGGCTCCTGGCGCGCGGGATTTTATTGGAAAGCCATCCACACGCCCATCGAGAAGATTCATGTTATGACCACCACCAGCGGCCCGGCGCTCAAGTCGAATCTCAGCGTCCATCCCTATTCACTGTTCAATTTCACCGCGCAATCCATCTCGCTCGACCAGTTGTTCTACTATGGCCTCGGGCCGAACTCACTTCCGGCCAACAGATCTGTCTTCGGCATGACGCAGACCATCGCCGGCGCAGACGCGATCGTGCCGGTGCTCCATAGCCTCAACGCGTCCCTGCTTGCGGAGATTAACGGCCGCTTTGTCGATGTGCGCGGGAACCATCAGGATTCCAGCCCTTCGATCGAACAGGAGTTCACTGAAGCGACTGCTCCCGGACTGGCCACGCAGCCGTCTTTTGTCCAACTCGGTGAAGGCGTCCGCCTGGAGCCCGCGTTCTTCAACGATCATCTGCAAATCGACTACATGGCGCAGTTTCAGGAATTCTTTGCGCCGTCGGACGCGCACTATTCTTTCCGCCGTTACACAGTCGATCTGGAACACACCATCCCGCTCTACCGAAACTCCGGCTCATACGGCCCCCAACCAACGAACGGACCGGACGAGTGCGCTGCTTCGCTGGGCGCGACGAAATGCGGCGACATCCAGCGCAATCGCGAAGGCTCGCTCGAACTGCGCCTGCTCATCACCGAGTCCATCGCTTCCGCGGGTAGCGTTGTTCCCTTCTACTTCCAGCCAACCCTTGGCGGATCGAACATCAACGGCAGTCCATGGCTCCCGAGTTACAACGACTATCGATTCCGCGCGCCCAACGCCCTTTTGCTGCGAGAAGGTTTTGAGCACTCCATCTGGGGACCCGTCGGCGTTGCCTTCTCCGCCGATCAGGGCAAAGTCGCACTCTCGCGCGGGGCTATCGCCTTCAATCATCTTGCCCACAGCTTTTCCGCTGGAGTAACGCTGCGCGCGGGAGGTCTGCCGGCTCTCTCGCTGGCCTTTGCCTGGGGCGGCCCCGAAGGTCCGCATACCATTGCCAACGTCAACACATCCCTGCTTGGAGGATCGACCCGCCCTTCGCTGTTTTGATTTGCAGTCATGGTCTTCAAGCGCCGCTTGTGAGCGCCGGCACATCACTATACGATCCGGGTAATTCCGACTTCTGCAGATGCCCTCCTATCCCGCAATAGCGAGTGGAATAATTTTCCGGTCAATCGGATTTCTTCTTCTAAATGCCAATCGCAACTCTCATTCTCTGCGAGATGAATTGCGCGCTGTCTCTGGCCTTTCTCCGATTCCTTGTCGTCGACCTCACCTCGTTTGACCGCCTTCCTGGCAGATTTGTGACGATTTTCGTCTGAGGATGCTAGAGCAAATTTCCTGTTGGTATAGAGGAAAAAACTCCCCTCAGGGGCTAAAGCCCGCTGATCTTTGCTGTATTTTGCGGCACGGCTGAAGCCGTGCCCTTTCAAAACCGCTCTACCCCAAAAGTGAACTTGCTTTAGAGACTGGAATGGCCCGGCGCGGGTGAGAATCCGCGCCGGGCTGGCACAATCTTTTTCACTCAAGTAAGATTTCCGCGGAGCAAGCATGGGTCAGTCAATGCTACCAACCACCGCAACGCCATTGGCCGGAGCGTTGATCGAGTTAGCTATCTGCAGTTTCAGATTGCCGCTGAAATCGACTTTGAAGATCGACAGGTGGCTGGTCTCACCGCTGCCATCGATGACCGCAACCAGTCCGCTTCCAGAAGCGATGTCGGTGGGATCTCCTTTCAGGGATGCTGCAACGACGGCGACCTGCACGATTTTATCTCCGTACACAAGGTAGCGAGAAATGCTCATGCTCGGGGAGTTGCTGGAGTAGAGGAAGGGGCCTACCAGCGCCAACCAGCAGGGCGCGCTCTGCGTGCCGGAGCCGGTGACCGTGAGAACGTCGTCGTGGCGAACGAGACTGATTTCGTTGGCGTGCGCGATGGTGACGTACGCGTCATCTCCGCGGGTGATCAATCCAAATGGCGCGTTGACGTTCGATGGAATATTGTTCACCAACGTCGGCAGTCCGGCGACGGCTCCATCGGTCAGATCCACCGTCTCGATGACATTGCTCTTCTCGGTGATGATCAGTTGGCCGGGCAGAACTCCCACCTGCGCGGCCGAGCCATCCGCTTTGAAAAGCGTCACCACGCCATCGGCGCGGCTGCTTACTTGCTGTCCGTAAATCGGGTGAGATTCAACCGTGGTTGAACCAAGAATATAGAGGTGGTCTTCGCCAAACGCCACGCTCAGCGGACTGGATACGGTCTCCAGTACCTGCGCGAGTTGCAGGCCTTCCTCGCGGCGCTCGAACACGGACACTGAATTGGAACCGAAGTTGACGACAGCGACCAAGCCGTCCTTAGCTTCAATGCCGCCTGCATTGCCGCTGGCGCCGCCTTTACCTTCCGTTGGAAGGGTCTGGATCAGCTGGCCATTCGCGGAGTAAACCAGCAGCTGGTTCTCCGCCGTGTTGGAAGCAGTGACGACAAGCGTTTGCCAGTCGGCTGCGTGGAGGCTCGCTACGGCTCCGGCGAACAGCAGCGTGAGACTGAACAGCATGGATGTACGGATCAGGGGAAGTTTCATCGCATTCTCCTTGGGTTGCGGGTGGGTATCAGCACTTCGTCCAGGCCCAGGAACATTTCCAGGGGAACGGATCATGCTCGCTGATGGGAAATTCGCCGAGAAAGAAGTAAAAGTTACGGCCGCGGATGGAAATCTACGCCTGCACCGGAGAAATTCTGAAAATACAATTCAGCGTAACTAGTTAGCCTCGAAAAGCGAATAAATTTCAGCAGCATTGGGTTTCTGTTTGCGAAATCGCCGCTTTTGAGAAGGGAGGTTCTATTGGCAGCACATGGCTGCGATGCCATTCAGGCGCGTTTTTTGCGGGCGGCGCCTTGTGCTTCTCCTGTCGAAGCAGATTTCCTATTCCTTGCAATGAACTCCGCTAAGAGGCGTGTGAATCATGATAGAAATTGTGTGAGGATCCTTTTCACATGTCGCCGGACGGCAATTTGGAAGCATTGATGGCTGCTTACCAGGAGGGCGACTTCGGCGCGGCCACTGCGCTGATTGAGCGGCTGAGCCCGCAGATTTACCGGTTCTATGCTGCGCAGCTTGCCAGCCGCCGAGACGCCGATGACCTGCTGCAGGAGACCTGGATGCTCATTCACAAAGTTCGCCACACGTACCGCACGGGCGAACCGGTGCTCCCATGGCTTTACGGGATTGCGCGGCATGTGCGCGTGGACCATTACCGCAAGACAAGCCGCATCGCGCTGCACGAACAGCAGATGGATACGACGCCGGAGCAGGCGGCGGCAATCCCCGGCAAATCGGGCGCAACTGTGACTGTGGAGGAACTGCTGGCGCCGCTTCCGGAAAGCCAGCGCGAAGTGATCTTGATGTTGAAGGTGGCGGGGATGACCCTGGAAGAGGTAGCGCGCGCCACGTCCTCCAGTGTGGGTTCGGTAAAGCAAAAGGCGCATCGGGGATATGAGAGATTGCGGGAGCGGATGACAGCGCTGGCGTTATCAAAGGACCGCGAGGGAGGGCTCTCGTGAACGACAGAGAGATTGACGATGTATTGGAGCAGGCGGCTCAGGCCGCGCAACCGGTCTCCCCTGCCTTGATGGAGCGCATTGCCGGTTCCATCAAACCGTCGATGCGCCCTGTGCGCCCCATCGCTCCTGCGTGGCTTCTGACCGGCTGCCTGATCCTGATCTCGGCCACGGTAGCGCTGGCCGGCGCCGCGCGAGTGGGATTCTTCGGAATTGAACGCCTCGACGCGTTCGATCGCGCACTCATTTTTCCCGCAGTGGGCATTTTCATCTGGGCGGCGGCTTCAGAGTTCGTCTCCTCCATGATTCCAGGCAGCAGGCGGCGCGTGCATCCGTGGGCTTTGATGGCCATCAGTTGCCTGACGTTGTTGTGCATCTTTGCGGGTGTATTCCACGATTATCATACGGATCATTTTGTCTCTGCGGGCATCGCATGCCTGAGCGCAGGAGTCTTTCATGCCATTCCGATCGCGCTGGGAAGCTGGTTGCTGTTGCGGCGCGGATTTGCTACCCGGCCGGTCCTCGCCGGAGTTGTGGCGGGCACGCTGGCCGGCCTGGGTGGCCTGCTGATGCTGGAGCTTCATTGTCCGAACTTTGAGGCTCCGCACGTGCTTGTGTGGCATGTGGCCGTTGTGCCGGTCAGCGCGGGAGGGGGGGCATTGGTCGCGTGGCTGTTTCATTGGCGGACACGCCCGCGCATCCACTGACCGGACAGCAATTCGTTTTCGGACCGGGAATCGGTAGAGTTATATCGCGCGCAAGGTAGATTGCGAGGCCAAAGAGAGCGTCTGCGTCAAAAACGCCGAAGTTGACGCTGGAGAGCATGGCATTTTCTGCCCTCCCTGCATCACCCGCCTTATCCAGGAATCCTCCCTCCGCATCAGATCTTCCGTACCCTGAAGCTCTCCGGCCGCGTTGCAACCGCGAAATCCTCCCCAGCACCTGGCGACGTGTTGCCGGTAATCAGATAGACGTCGGTGTTGTTTGCCGTGCAGACAGTCTCCCCGGTAACGGCATTTGACGAACAAGCATTCACGACGTTTGGGGTCGCTATGGCTGTCGAAAGCGCGGGGCCTTCAAGGTTGACCACGCCAATGCCTGTCGAGCCGCCACTCCAGCTTCCTCCTGGAACGTAGGCCGTTACAGTCGAGCCCAAAAGCACCGCCAAAGAGCTCGATGGAATGCAAGCCGACAGTTTCTTGGTGCTGCCCGTCACTTGCAGGGTCGAGCAGGTAGCACTCGTAAAGGCTGGACTGCTTCCGGTCAACCAAACCGCATAGGTGCCCGTTGCAAGAGAGGCCGGAATCGTGAAATGAACACGATGCGTGGAACCAACAACGGCCTGTACCTGAGTGGCTGGACCGGTGGCGGATGGAGTTGTTGCCGAACAAGTGGGCGCGAACGAAACCGTAACCGTCGCTGGTGCAATGGACCCACCAGGAAAGCCAGTTCCGGTTAGATACGCGGCCCCTGTTCCGGCAAGTCCTGACGGGGGCTGCGCCGCGGTCGTCAGTTCGACCTGTGCACTGGCGGCCGTAGCTGCGAGGATGCAAACCGATGCCAGTCCCGTGAGACCAACCTTAAGAGCACTACGAGACTTGGTGCTCCGCGAGAGCTGACCGCGGCTGGAAAGCAGGAACAAGAGAATGGCGCCTGTTCCCAACAGCACCCATGGTGCAGACTCGGGAATCACCGGCGGGCTGGATCCTGTTGTACATCGCGGGCATTTTGGAGTACTTGCTAAACGGTGTCGGCAGATGGGTCATGGGAATCTTCACCTCCCCATCTGCTGGCCGACACTTATGCAAATCGAGGGCCAAAGAAGTCACTCATAAATTCAGTGCATTGGGACTGCAAGAGAGGATGAATACGCAGATATTTGCAGATCGAGTCTGTATAATCTTTCTCTTTGAGGACAAGCGCCGCTGCCGGAAAAAGGATCGGCGGAAGGTGAAACGGAGGCCTCCCGCCATGCCGTCTTCCTGGCCGCAACGCCGCACGAGCGCCCCCGTCTCGATTTTGAGATGCGGGATAGAACTCAGCCTTCTGGAGGCTTGACACTGCCCCGTAAACAGCTCGCATTGCAAGCTGCCCTCACCCTAAGGGAGAAGGGAATGCGAAGGTCAGGCCGGTCCGGAGACAGTAACCAGAACCAGTGGCTGTTAACCTGAAAACAGCAGTTGGTGCGCTGCGTGTTGGAGAGATTCCTTCCGCAATTGCGGCAATTGGAGACGTCTCCGAGCCGGTGAGGCACGAGCGGTCGAGATTTCGCTCTGGCTGGAGGGCGACTGGTCCATTGCTCTATCTGTTCATCACGTTTTTAGGATTGCCCGGATACTCAACGATCGTTCAGTATCCGGGGAACGGAGAATTGATTTTCTCGATGCGAAAACTGCGCACAACGGCATTGGTTCTCGCAGCCTTTGCATCCCTGGTTTTATGGTCGGCGCAGAGCCGCGCGCAGGCGGCCCTACTGATGGAGGAGCCGTATGGCTTCTTTGGCGTCATCAACCCAACCGGGCACAGCGCAGTCTATTTTGAGCGCATCTGCGCCGAAACCCCGGTCAAGCTGCGCCGTTGCGCGCCCGGCGAGCCAGGCGCAGTGGTGGGCCGCTACCAGGGGATCTCCGGTTACGATTGGGTGGCAATTCCTCTGGTGGCTCACCTCTATGGAGTCGAGAATGCCGGGCAAGTTCCGGCGCGCGCAAACCGCGACACTGTGGCGCGGATGCTCCGGCAGTACTACAAATCCCACCTGGAGTCATCGTTGGGAGATAAGCTGACCGAGGGCGGCATGTTCGATGGCGGCTGGAACGATCTGGTGGGCCAGGCGTATATGCGCCGCGTCGATGTATTCCGTTTTGCGACCAGCGAAGAGCAGGATGATGCGTTCATCGCGATGATGAATGAGGGCAACAATCGCTCCCACTTCAACCCGTTCTACAGAAACTGCGCGGATTTTGTGCGGGATGTGCTGAATTTCTACTTTCCCCATACCTTCAAGCGCAGGGTCTTTCCCGACGCGGGCATCACCACCCCCCGGCAAACGGCCTACCAACTGGAGCGCTACGCCCGCAAGCACCCGGAGACGCAACTGGCCGTCTTCGAGATTCCGCAGATCCCCGGCAACCGCCATCCTAGCCGCTCAAGCAAGAGCGTTGCTTATTCACTGTTTGCCGCAGGCTATGGATTCGCCGTCGCCGTGGCAAATCCGTACCTGGCCGGCGGGCTATTCGCGGATTATCTGGCGCGGGGCCGCTATCCTCTCAATGCCGTGCCTCCGCGACTGCTGACGTCCGGCAATCTATCTGCATTGACGGCGCCGGGCCACCGCCGGCAGAACCCTGAGGGGGACGGTGTGCGGGCCACTGCAACCACCGAGAACAGCGCCGGGGGAATGCGGGTGTATGCATCCGACCGGGCGGGACTGAAGATCGAGACGGCCGCGCATCGGTAAACCCGCGGCTGCAAAGCAAATTTCCGATTGGTAGAGAAGAAGAAGCATTCCTCAGGGGCTAAGGCCCCTTGATTTTGCTGTACTTTGCGGCACGGCTGAAGCCGTGCCCTTTCAAAGCCGCTCTACCCATAAAGTGAATTTGCTTCAGCTCCACGCATCCACGGTCACAAAACGATGGGTGGCCGCGTAACGGGAGAGCAGGAGCCGGGCAGCGGCAACCGAGGGTCCGCGGTCCACGCCCAGGTGAAGATGGCCGCCGTCGTGGAGAAGGATATTGGCGGCCCATCCGCGGCGCTCCAGCCGGTCGATCGAACGCATCATCCGCCTCGCAATCCTGTCGGCTGAAGGATCGCTCCAGTCCGAGGCCATCGCATTCCAAAGCACCGGGGACATATCGAGCGACCTTGCCGCGCGGAGCACGTCCGGTCTGCGCGCGCCAAAAGGCGGACGAAAATACTTGATCTGCAAGCCGGTGATCTGCTCCAGCATTTCCTTGGTCCGGACCAGTTCCTGCCGAACGCGGTTGGGCGCAGTCACGGCCAGGTTGGGATGGCTCCAGGAATGATTTCCAATCAAGTGGCCGGCCTCGGCGACCCGCCGCACCAATGCGGGCTGGGCTTGGGCGTAGTTGCCCACCATGAAAAAAGTGGCCCGCACGCGGTGAGCGGCCAAGACGTCGAGCAGTTGCGGAGTCCACGCCGGGTTGGGGCCATCGTCGAAGGTGAGCGCCAGTTCGCCGGGACTCCTGGGCGCAACCAACGCTTCACCAAAAAGCCGCGAGCCCGGCCACAGCGCGGCATACGCGCAGCCGCCCGTCGCCAAACCGAGCCCTGCGACAACGCCCAATCCGGAATAAATCCCCTGAGCCAGTGGAGAAAGCATTCTATCCTTCAGTCTGCGCTCCGAGACCCTCAGGCCGCAAGCAGGGCCCCGATCACCAACTGTGTCACGCAAGCGGGAAATAGAGATCAAGCGCCATCTATTTCCAAGGCAAAGCGTTGCGGCGCAGCTCGCTGAGTGGGTAGTGGGTTCCGCGCCAAGTGACCCCATTGCGGGCCAGCGTGAGAACCACGGAACGCAGAAAGCCATAGCCGGCAATGGCCGCGGATGGGGCAAAGAGAACCGCCGCGGCCGGCGAAACACCGTTCAAACGGCGATTGGCATAAAAGACCAGTGCGATGCCCGCGTAGGTCAGCAAGCCAGCGGGCAGCGCCCAACCTCCCGCCGCAATCGCCGCCAGCGGCAACACGACCTGGACCGCGACCCCCAGCAAGGCCGCCAATGCGAACGGCAGCCGATACCGGAAGGCCGCAAAGCCGTTCTTCTCGACGTTGGCGACGATGCCGGAAGCGCCGCGAATCCATCGAATCCGCACCAGGTCAGGGCCAAGCGTCACAGAAGACCGGTAGCTGGCCTGCTTGACCATCCATCCCAGGCTGAGATCCTCCACCACCTCCATGCGCAGAGGGGCGAATCCGCCGAGACGGGTGAAAACTTCGGCGCGCACGAGATTAAAGCCGCCCACTCCGAAAAAATCCTTTGCGCCCGGATCGGCCACCTTCCAGAGGCGGATGGACCACTGCACCAATGCCTGCACCGTGGCTTGCATCGCCGCTTCGCCGATGCTTTTCCGAATCAAGCTGGGAATCAGCATCAGATGGTCGGCCTGTGTGGCGAGCGCCTGCCGTACAGCAAGTTCCAACGCCTGCGGAGCGAAGAGCAGGTCGCCGTCGGTGAACAGCAGCCATGGGGCAGCAGCCCGCTGCACGCCCAGATGAAGCGCATGCGGCTTCCCCAGCCAGCCCGCGGGTAGTGCGCGATTGTGGATTACCTGCAAGCGATGCGGGCCTTCGCAGGCGACCGCCTCGGCAGCAACCTGATCCATCAGCGCGCCTGTCCGGTCGGTCGAGCGATCGTCGACCGCGACAATCTCAAGCCGCAGCCCTGTCGAGGCCAATAGAGAACGGAGCGTAGCCTGAATGGTTTCCTCTTCGTTGCATGCGGGGACAATCACCGTGAGATGGGGACCGTTGCCGGCCTGTAGCGGCGGCAGCGTGGCAGCGTCGATGCGGGTCAGGTCGGGCAGCAGGGGCATTCCCCTGAGAGCCGCAATGGCCTGCCAGAGCCAGCCCAGCGCCAACATCCAACTGAAGAAGATAAAAACCTGCCAAGCTATTTTCGCCCCAAGCATGGGACCATTATCGCCGACTCGCCCATCGTCGGGGCCTGACGATAGCAGTTCCCAGTGTGCAACTGACGGCTCGCAGGGCGAGCGCTAACTTAGTGCGCCTGGCGATGACCGGACGGGCTCGGAGGACGTCGTAATCCTGCCGCTCGATGGCGCGCAGAATCTCGACTCCGCCACGGCTAAAAAGATCCAGGTCAACGGACAACTCGCGTCTAACCCTGCCGATCAGCGAACGGCCCTGCTCGAATAGCGAGCGGGCATAATCCACTTCGAAACGCATGAGGGCACGAAACTCGGGCGTGGCAATGCCGCTGACGATGGTCTGGTCGGTGACACCGAACCGGCGCATATCCTCCTGAGGAAGATAGATGCGACCCCTGGCAATATCCTGGCGGACGTCCTGCCAGGAGTTGGCCAACTGCAGCCCGGCACAGATCAGGTCGGAGAGCCGGAAATGCTCTTCACTCTGTTCGCCGCAAGTGTAGAGCACCAGCCTGCCCACCGGGTTGGCCGAATAGCGGCAATAATTCAACAGATCCTTCCTGGAGGCAAAGCGTGTGACGGTCTGGTCCTGGCGGAAAGCAACCAGCAGATCGGCCAGCGGCTCCCTGGGAATGCCGCAGGCGCGAATCGTCTCGGCCAGCGCAACAAAAACCGGATGGCGGGCGCGGCCTTCATAGCAGGCGTCGAGCTCGCGGCCCCACAGGTCGAGCAGGGCAAGCGACTGTGCCGGATTGCCCACCTCGTCTCCGAGATCGTCGGAGATCCGGCAATAGGCGTAGAGGCAGTAAAAGTGGGGGCGCAAAGCCTTGGGAAGAAACCAGGAGCCGACGTGGAAATTCTCGTAGTGCGACTGGGCCAACTGCTTGCACCAGGCTTGCGCCTCGGCGAGTGTAGGCGCAAGCTCGGGGATGCGATAGCTGGCGGGCAGCGCAGCCCACCCACGCTGAATCAGCAGGCTCCTGTCCAGCGCCCCGGTCTCCGGTTCCGTGGTTGCCGTCGTCATTGTCTCACTCAGTGCAAGAACACTCGAGTTCCGCCATCAATCGGGGGAGTTCCTTTCGCGAAATCACTATTCTGAACATTGGCAAAGCGCAAAAAAGCCCGCCGCAGTTGGCCATCTTCCGGACACGGCCGGTTCCCTCTTCGCTCTCTTGATTCTAATACACCGGTAGTTTTTTCGGCCGCACCTGGAATGCTTGATGAATCTCGACGCATGAAGCAAGAGGGACGTTGCTGGTGAGCATCCCGCCAACGAATGGCCGGCTGAAACTCCTCGAGGCCGAAGACAGCCGAGAGCGAGCATAGCTGCCGCTCTCGGCCTTTTCTTTCAACATTGATCCGATAGATTCATCCTGCCTGGAAAAACTCACACGACAAGCCGCCGCCTCCAGTTTGACCGGCCCCGCAAATTTCGTGCGGGGCAATCGCACCCCTCGATTCTCGATTCGCGGAGAATCGAGTCTGAGCTGGTTTTACCCAAAATGGAGACAAGTCCAAACCGGTAGCTGAAGTCCCTTGACCTGAGCCAAATGAGATGGAAAACGATGTCTTGAGTGCTACACAGCCGTCGGCATTACGAGACGTCCGCTGTCATTTTCCTGGTGTGTTGTTTCACCGCGTAACATCTTTGCCGCGTGCGAAAGTGCCGGAAGAATAGCATCCAGATTCTCGACCGCACCATTCAGGCATCCCGGCAGATTCACGATCAAAGTCTGGCGCCGTATTCCCGCAACGGATCGAGACAGCATCGCATTTGGAGTCCGCCGTGCGGACGCCGCACGCATCGCCTCGCCAAATCCCGGCAACTCGCGGTCGATGATCTTGCGCGTAGCCTCGGGCGTGACGTCCCGCGCGGAGATTCCGGTACCGCCTACAGTGAAAACCAGATCCACATTGCGGTCACAGAAATCCTTGAGAACTTCGGCAATCGTATCGACCTCGTCGGGAACTGTCTTGATCCACGCAATACGAGCCTCTAGTTTATCGCACAGCCGACTTCCGACCGCTGGTCCAGCCGAATCCAAGGTTTCCCCTGCGGCACAGCGATCCGAGACGGTAATCACCGTCACCTGGATTACGGATCGATCAATCTTCTGCACAACCTTGACTGGAATTCCCGGAACCAGCTTCCCGCCTTCGAGAACGCGCGCGAACAGTCCGGTTCTCGGCATAATACAATCGCCGGTCGTATAGTAGATCGCGCAATGCGAGTGGCAGACCTTGCCGATTTGCGTCAATTCGAGCAGCACATCTCCAATTCCCAGACGCGACCCAACGCCCAGTTCATCCGTATCGATACCGTCGACGACAAGATTCTCGCCAAACGCGCCGGGCTTCAGGTGCAAACCTTTTGCGCGCATGAACTCGATGTCACGATGCGCCAGCAGGCTCACCTGACGATGCCAGTCGCCCGCATGGGCATCGCCCTCCATGCCGTGTTCAACCATCAAGTTGGCTGAAGGAATTTCGTGCTTGGTAACGCCTTTTTTCGCCGAGATGCAGACGTGCAACAAAGTTCCGGATCGCATGTTATTCCTCCGCCCGATATTGACCGCTACGCCCGCCAGACTTGGCGATAAGCCGAAGTCCATCCAGCCTCATCTCCTTGGAGAGCGCCTTCAACATGTCATAGAGAGTGAGTGCGGTGATGGAAGCAGCGGTCAGAGCTTCCATTTCGACGCCGGTCGAGCTATAAGTTCTGACCTTGGTGCGGATCAAAATGTCGTGCTGTCGCAACTCCATGTCGACTGACGCGTGCGTGAGTTGCAGCGGATGGCAGAGGGGAATCAGGTCCGAGGTCCGCTTCGCTCCCATGATTCCGGCGATGCGAGCCGTTTCAAGAATGTTGCCCTTGGGCGTCTTACCGTCGCGAATGGCATTCATGACCTCGCCGCCGACCCACAAGACGGCCTCCGCTTCGGCCTCGCGCGCAGTTTCGCTCTTGGCGCTCACGTCGACCATGCGCGGCAGACCATTATGATCGAGGTGCGTCAGTTCGCGTGTTGCCGTTCCACCGCATATTTCCACATCATTCAGCAGGTTCATTGTTATCCCCCGATCTGACTCATCGCCAGAGCGTTGTCCATTGCAAGCGGCGGACCCTTGCCCGCGATATAGAAATCAAATTTCCGCTTCGCTGATGCACCTGGGATGCGGCTCAAAAGGTGAGTCAAATCGAGCTGTACCGGATCCATAAGACATCGGCGCACCTGCCCCCGCGCATCCATCCGGAGGCGATCGCAGCGACTGCAGAACGGATGAGACCGAGGCGTAATCCAGCCCACAGAGACGAGCGCGCCATGCCAGTTCATCACCGTCCTGCGCGCAGAGGCCCTGCTATCTTCTTCCACGGGATGAATCTCAGCGCCCAGGCCTTCGCATACCTCATTCACCGAGACAAACTCTGTTTCGCACCAGGCGCGCTCCGTGCCAGTGCGCATCAGTTCGATGAAACGAATCTCGAAGCCTGTCTGGGCTGCGTAGTCCAACAAAGAAGGAACTTCTCGCTTCCAGGTGGACCGCCGCAGCACCGTATTCAACTTGATGGGTGTGAGCCCGGCTTCCTCGGCCGCCGCAATCCCATTCAAAGTTGGCTGCAGATGGCCTCCGCGCGTAACCTCGGCAAAACGCTCCTCGTTGAGAGAATCCAGAGAGATGTTGACGCGGCTGAGTCCGGCATTTTTGAGGCCCCAGGCCATGCGCGGCAAAAGGGACCCGTTCGTTGTGAGGCATACCTCACGGACCCCCGCGATTGCCGACAGATCCAGAACCAATCGCTCAACTCCGGTGCGCATCAGAGGTTCTCCGCCAGTAAGCCGCACACGATCAATGCTGGTGTGATGAACCAGCCATTGAACCAAATCGACCAGGCGTTCCAAAGGAAGAAGATCCTCGTGCGCAACCTTGGCCACACCTTCAGCTGGCATGCAGTAGCGGCAACGGAAATTGCAGCGATCTGTAACAGAGAGCCGGAGCAGGCGCAGGCGAGATGCGGCGGGGGCAGGCGTTTCTGCCGCTTCGAAGACGCGAGACCGGGGATAGAACCGCATAAGTGATGCCGCCACTTTGTCTCCTCGTCAGTTTGGGAAACTGACCTGTTCCCTGCGTTTCTTCTCGGTGCCCGCCCAATCGGAATTCAGCCCTGCCCGGACTTCGCACGGCACGGTCAAACATAGGCCTCGGCCGATCTGAAACCCCGGCGAGACGCTCCGAAACCGAGTACCAGCAGTGCACATTTCCCGAGCGCGGCCTTTTCCCGGCACATGCGCCGCTACTCTTTGCCGGGATGCATCAGAAAAGGCCGTGCAATCCACCGTACACTCACCGCAACTTCGCGCCTTCAAGTGAACAAACAGAAGAAGCCTGCAATACGCATGCCAAGTCAAACGGCGGATCTACTTCTTGAAGTAGGCCGCGTTGATGGCCGCGTATTCCTGGAACTCTTCAGGCAGATCTTCGATTGCGAAGATGGCTCCACTCTGGCAAGCCGAGACGCAGGAACCGCAACTGATGCATTTTTTTGGATTGATGAAGAGTTGCTTGACGTCCGCATATCCGGGCTCGGTTGTTTTGGGATGAATGGCCTTCCGCAGACAGACGGAGACGCACAGATTGTCTTTGATGCACTTGTTGGTGATGACACTATAGCTGGGCATGATTACGGTCTCCTTGAAACAAAGTAGGTTGAGGTACAGGTTGAAGTCCAACAAAACCCATGTTGGAGCGCGGCGCTACCGGTCAGTGCACGAGTAGCAAGGATCGATGGACGCTTGAATCAAGGGGGCATCTGAGAGCCGCGCACCGAGCACCATCCAGCGAACCGACGGCATATTGACATAGGTTGGAGTGCGCACATGAACTCTACTCGGGTTATCCGAATCCTCCTCCCAGGAGACGCTGTAAATCACTTCTCCGCGAGGAGCCTCCACGCGACTGGCAGCGGTCCCGGTCGGAAAGACGATATCCTCGATGTCTGCGCACAACGCGCCTGCAGGCAACTTGCCGAGTGCCTGGCGAAGAATCTTGCAGCTCTCCAGGATCTCAAGAGCGCGCACCAGAAGACGGGCGCGCACATCGCCGCCGGTCTCCACTGGAACCTCGAAATCGAATTCCGCATAAGCCGCATAGGGAGCGGCGCGGCGAAGATCCTGTGGCAATCCGGAGGCGCGCGCGGTGGGGCCGACCGTACCACAGGAAAGAGCTTTTTCCCGCGTAAGAACGCCGATGCCGGCACAACGAGACATGGCCGTACCGCTGGTGGTAAATACCGGGATGACCTTGCGGGTGATTTCCCGCTCCAGATTGTTGAGCATGGTCAGTACTGCGGCCGGGTCGGCAATATCTCGATTAACCCCGCCGATCCGGTTCATCGCGTAGTTGACACGATTCCCGGAGATGGTCTGGAGTATATCCATAACCTTTTCGCGCAGGGCAAAACAGGTCATGAACATGGTCTTGAAGCCCATGAGCTTCCCGGCAACGCCGGCCCAGAGGACATGAGAGTGCAAGCGTTCGAGTTCGGCCATGATGACGCGAATATAAAGAGCACGAGGCGGCGGAGCGACCTCCAGCAAGCTCTCCATTGCCTGGCAGAGCGTGAGTGTGTGGATGTTCGAGCAGATGCCGCACACTCGTTCCATGAGCGCGATCACCTGCACGTAGTTGCGCGTCTCGGCAAGGTGCTCGATGCCGCGGAAATTGAAGCCGATATGCATCTTGGCATCGAGTATGATCTCGTCTTCGCAGATCAGGTCAAGCTTGTAAGGCTCTTCCAGTGCGGGGTGATATGGACCAATAGGGATTTTGTAGCTCATTCGTCCTCCTCGCGAAGATTCACTCCCGGCTTGCTCCCGGCGAGCAGAAACAACGGCTCATAGTCCCGTCCCTGAAAGTCAACGGCAAAGTATTCGTGAATCTCGCGTTCGATCCAATCCGCAGCCTCGCACAAATCGAAGATGCTATCGATGGGACTACCCGAGACAAGAAAAGTGAAGCCAAGCAACTGGCCGTCCAGATCCCAGTGATATTCCAGGCGAATGCCTTCGCCGTCTGGCAATTCAAATGCGGTGATGGTGACAAAGCGGGCACGCGAGGCATTCATCGCCATGGCCAGCGTGCGCACATTCAATGCGTCAGAACTTAGCCAGTGCACACCGCCCTTTTCCACCCAGGGATCTGTAACACCCAACTCTTTCGCTAAGTCTTCCAAGTTATTCATGATGGCGTTCATCGCACATCTCCGGCTGTAGGGTCAGTTGGCTGCGGATTACCGATAGGTTGAGCAGCGGCGGCGAGGATTGGCGCAGGCGGTCTGCGCTGCATGGTGTAGGAGCGTTTCAGCGCCTCCGATGTGAGATAGATTGGCGGGCAAGCCCGTTCCATGCTCAGAGCATGAGACTCGCAGCCATCCACGCAGCGCCCGCAAAAAGTGCATTGCCCCGGATCGTAGCTCCACTTATACTCGGTCTTGCCACCGCGAAACTCGATGGCGCGCGAGGTGCAATGAAACACGCACATCGAGCATCCGGTACAGCGGGTTTCATCGAACCGAACAAGCCCCCGATACCCTTCGCTTACCGCTGGCCTTGCGGGGTAAAGCACGGTGATGGAGCGGCCAATCCAGTTGCTCAATAACATGGTCAGAATGTTCATAGACGAATCCTCAGCAAGAGCGTGGACGAGATGGCCAAAACCGCGAAAACAAGAGTAACGCGCCAGTAGAAGCGCACGGTGTTATCGATAGCCAGGCGCGCAGTGGCTGCCGCCAGCACGGACAGCAGCAGCACAACCCCCAAGGAGATTGCGACAAACAGGATGGCATCAAGCCACCATGACCCGAAATGGGGCGCAACCAGCGTGGACACCAACCCTGCGCTGGCAACCCACTCCAGCCCGTGCGCGAGCTCCCACATCGCCAGTTCGCTGCCAGCGTATTCGGTTAAGGGGCCGGAGTAAATCTCCTGCTCCGCGTTGGGCAGGGAAAATGGGTTGATGTGCAGTTTGGCGGGCAGGCAAACCAGGATCGCCAGCACGCCAAGCCAATACAGAGGTGTGGTCGGTGTCCGCGCCAGGGCCTCGAGACTGAAGGTGTGCTGCGAGGCGGCGATGGATACGATGGCCAGCAGAAATACCACGTTATAGGAAACACTCATGGTAGCTTCGCGCGCCGATCCGATTTCCGCAAAGATGGAGCGGGACGAAAAGCCCGCGGCGATAAGGCACATCGAGGGCAGCTCCAGCAATGCCAATAACAGAATCAGATCTCCGGCGAAGCCATGAAAGGAACTAATGACCGGCAACAGACCCACGGCACCCGCGGAGGAAGCCAGGGCCAATAGCGGCCAGGCCGTCATGAGCAGGCCGCCTATGCCCTTGCGTGCCGGAACCGCCTTGCCCAGCAGCTTGACAAAATCAATGCAGGGCTGCATGAAGGGCGGACCTACTCTTTGCTGCATCCCTGCAACCGCCTTGCGTTCCACCCATAGAAAGAACCATGAAGCTGGAATGGCGAACAGAAGTCCGGGAAAGACAAGCAGGCGCACCAGAGCGGTGGATAGATTCATGAGCGCACCTCGGCCGATGCAGGCTCCATTTCGCCCCCCGGCGCAGATGGATTTGCACTGCGCTCGGCCAGAATTTCTGCCGCTTTGGCGATGCCCTGCAAGATGGCGTCTGGACGCGGCGGGCAACCGGGAACAAAGACGTCGACTGGAATGTGACGGTTGAGCGGCCCTTCAAGCACACGGCTGTCGATGAAGACATTGGTCGACGCGGGACATGATCCGAGGGCCACGACGGCCTTTGGCCCGTACACTTGCCCGTAAACCGTCTTGATCGCTTCCACGGAGTTGCGGGTCACGGGGCCGGTGATGCAGAGAATGTCTGCATGGCGTGGGCTCGCCTCCAGGCGCACACCCAACTGCTCGGCATCGTAGCGGGGCGTCAAACTTGCAATGAGTTCGATGTCGCATCCGTTGCAACTGCCCGAGTTCATGTGGAAGAGCCAGCGGACTTCGGCGTTTCGCTTTTGGACGGCCTGGGCCTGTCGGTCAAGAACCGCTATGGCCTGCGTCCTGCGAAAATGCCAGACGGCTCGCCGGCGCCGCTCGAATCTTCGCGGGACTGGATCGGTCGGGGCTGATGGAGGGCGTTACGACCTTCAATCTCCATCCGCACCTGCCTCATTTCGAGAGGCTGGGCGACAGCATGGGGAAGCTGGACGTGCTGGCCCGTCAGCCGATCGATCCAGGTGCCCCGCCGCATCCCTTTACCGCAGGAGGGCGGCTCGATTTCGATGCCCTGCTGCAGTCGAAACCCGATTTATTTCCCGGTCGTCTGTTGATTTGCGATGCGACGACCTGGACTTCCACGTGGGGCGGCGTTGACGGCCTGCAGCGCTTCTGGCGAAACGTTGCATTGCTGAAGCGTTCGTCATGAGCAAAATGCCCGGCCTCGATCGCCGCCGCTTTTCGCGGAAGCCGCGGGGGGCAGGGGTTCGCTGCAAGCGCGTTAGGTTCTCCGGTTCTCTATTCGCGAAGGAAGAGCACGGCGATGAATGCAGTTCCAAAGCAGACGGGCAGCGGTGACGATACTGCCATTCGTCCTTTGGGCGAATGTTCCGCAAGCGGAACTGACCGACCTGCGCAAACGCATCAACGCAACGAAGTGGCCCGAGCGGGAACCGGTCGCAGACGCATCGCAAGGCGTGCAGCTCGCGACGATTCAGACGCTCGCGCACTATTGGGG
>CAWBHO010000070.1:0-8495 GCA_963788415.1 uncultured Acidobacteriaceae bacterium
TGGAGGTGCGCACGGTGAGGCCGGCGCTGGTGCTGCGCAGGCTGGTCGAAGAGCGGCCGCAGGGCGTGGGCGCATGGTTTGCGCGCTGGTGGGAACGGCGGCTGCAATTAGGGATTTCGGCGCTGGTGGTTGTTGCGCTGGGCGTCCTTGCCTGGGCTCTGTCGGATTCGGCCAAGGTGGGCGGGTGGTTTGCCCTGCTGTTTGTTTTGGCGCTGGTGGTGCTGCTGGGGTTGGCGGCCGGGTTGCTGGGCGCGCTGCGCTTTCTGCTCCATCGCGTGCGGCTGCGGCTGCCTTCGTTTCTGCGCCATGGGCTGGCCAACCTTTATCGGCCGGGCAATCAGTCGGCGGCGGTGCTGGCTTCGCTGGGCACGGGCGTGATGCTGATTCTGGCGGTTTATCTGATGCAGGCGGCGCTGGTGCGCGATCTGCGCCAGACGGCCTCGCCGGGGCTGCCCAACGTCTTCCTTGTGGACGTAACCGGGGACGAAATTGCGGGCGTGAAGGAGTTCTTTGCGCGCCAGCCGGGAGTGAGCCAGAAACTGGAGCTGATCCCGGTGGTCATGGGGCGGTTTATCGCGCTCAACGGCCAGCCGGTCGAGCAGTTGAAGGGGCTGCACTTTCCGCGGAGGATGCTCGAAAGCGCCGAGCTGAGCTGGGCGGATGCGCCTCCGTCAGGCGATCAGGTGACCGCGGGCAAATGGTGGCCGGATGGGGGTGCGTCGGCGCTGGCGGTGGATGAGGGGGTTGCGCAGCGGCTGCATCTGGGAGTCGGCTCGGCGGTCGAGCTGGAAGTGGGCGGCGCGGTGCGGAAGCTGAAGGTTGCCGCGCTTTATCGCGCCGATGGGCAGCATCTGGCGGCGCGCGTGGACTTTGTGTTGCCTTCGGGCCAGCTCAGAAACGAGGCCGCGACATGGTACGGCGGAGCGCACGTCGATCCGCGGCAGGTGGCCACGGTGGAGCGAGCGCTGTTCGCGGCCTATCCGACGATTTCCGTGATCAACCTGGCCGATGTGCTCGAGCGGATTGAGAGCGTGGTCGATGAGATGACCTTCGTGGTGCGGTTTCTGGCCGGATTTTCTATCTTCGCCGGGCTGATGATTCTGGCTTCGAGCATTGCCGGAGCGCGCTTCCGGCGCATGAGGGAGGCGGTGGTGCTGAAGACGCTGGGCGCGACGCGGATGCGGATTGTGTCCATCTTCAGCGTGGAGTTCAGCGTGCTGGGCTTGCTGGCCGGCGTTGTGGGGGTGATCTTTGCCAATCTGCTCACCTGGGTGCTGCTGCATTCCGTTTTCAAGCTGGAGGTGGGTTTCCACTTCGAGTGGACGGCGGCCGTGGCGGCGCTCGCGGGCACGGCGGTTCTGGCCACGGCGACGGGCTGGGTGGCGAGTTTCAGGATTCTCGGACTCCGGCCCCTGGAAGTGTTGCGCGAGGAGTAGGTTGTCCTCCCGCAAGGAGCTTCACGGCTCGTTCAGAATCAGCGCAATGCGGCCGGCAATTAGATCGCTGGGCGGTTCCCCTGGCTCCACTTCGATCAGGTCGACCGGAAAGGCGATGTTGTGCGGCCGCAGGACGAGCCGGTTGGAGACGAAGTCCACATAGCGCAGCCTCAGATGCGCCCCGTGCCGCACTGCGTAGAGATTGGGCCGGTTGGGCCGATAGGGCATCAACGAGTTGTAATGCCGGTCGATCAGCGTGATGGCGTCGGGCAGTAGAAGCGGGTCCATGGCCAGGGCGTCGGCCCCGGAAATGCGCACGGCCACAAACCTCTGCCAGGCGCGCCGCGGATTTGACACGCGGGTGCGGATTGACTGGAGCAGCCCGGCGGGCAGTTGCAGCATGGACTGCACCGCCGAAGGGCGGATATAAGGCTCAAACAGCGCTGCCGCGTGCGAGACGACCGGGACCGCGCTGCTCTCCCCTTCCGCAGGCAAGGCCGCGCCCTGGTAAGTCGCAGGCAGAAGGTCGCCGGCCGTCATGTTCTGCGCCGCCAGAATCCGGTCCAGCGCCTCCAGCGACAACTGCCGCCGGCTGTGCAGGAAATTGGACAAATGCGACTGTCCAAAGCCGGTTTGGCGCGCCAACAGAGAAACGCTCACAGTTCCCCGCTGTATCCTGCGCAGCAGTTCCAGCCGGAGGCGCTCGTGCATCTGCGTAAAATTCATCTGTGGAAAATCCGCCACCAGCAATGTGCATGAACGGTCTTCGTTTTCCTCTTGAAAACTTATCAGGGCTGATTGGCCTTCATTTTCGGCGCTTGACTGAAAATTGAAAAGGGTAGAAGGAGAAAGCCGCTCCGGACGATTGACGCAAGGGAACTATTTATCTAGATTGGCTTTACTTAATCTTGTACTGGTCTGTGGGAATCAGGTGAGAAATGTTTCCTGGCCACAACGCCGAAACAGGGCGGCAAGCTGCTCTGCTCCGCGGCAAATGGACAAGAGCCGGAGGGTTAGCAATCTCTCCGGCTTTCTCATCTCCGCCCCCAAACGCTCTTGAGAGGCGTCCGGGGAACAGCCATTCAGGAAATTCCAGAATCTGCGCGCCATGAGCATGACAAAAAACGAGAGAACACGGACGGCTATCCTCCATCAGGGCAGAGAGACCCTGAGCAGCCCTATCCGGTCCTTTCTGCCCCGCGGCGAAAAAGGGCTAGAGCAAATCCGTCGGGAGAAAACGAGAACACGGAGAATCCGTCATGGAATTGCGCGTGCATTTGAAGATTTGCGAGGGGTGTGGTTGCCTTTGGTATCGCGCCCAGACCCAAGGGAGCGTGTATTGCAAGCAGTGTGAGACCAAGCTGAAGGACTTTCCGACGCCGGAAAGCCGCAAACGGCGCGGACGTCCGGTCCGCAAGACGCTGGTCAAGGTTTGGGCGGTAGCCGAAGCCACGGGAGGTGCCGAATGAGCGCCGCACTTCAGTTGCCGATGGTATGGGGAGCAAGCAGCTCGCAGCGGAATTGGCAGCCGGAGCAGAGGAGCGAAAAAGACAAGCCCGCGGCGAGGCCAGCGGCGAAACCGGCAGCGAAAGAGCTGGCCGACGGGCCGGTGATGAGCCTGGGCTTTTATCGGAAACATACGGAGAGCCTGCTGCGGCGCTATCTCTACGCGTCGATGCAGGTGGGCAGGGCCCCGAACATACTGGGCGACCCAATCGCCAGGGGGTGGTGTTCCAGCCGCCCGATTCGCACCTTCGAGGACGCGGTGATCTTCGTTCTCGATGTGGAAAAATGCTCTGAACCAGCTTGGATCGCTGGATCGCATGATGCTGAGCCGCATCGTGCTCCAGGAGTACACCCAGGCCGAAGCAGCCACCTTGCTGGGGATGAGCGGTCCGCAGCATCTCTTACAAGTTTCCCGCGGCCCTGGACCGGCTGACGGAAAAACTTCTCGAAAGCGGGCTGCTGGTTTTACCGCACTAATCAAATCAATAAGCCGGCCGGCGAGCAGAGGTGCGATGGATCGCTCTGCCCTGCCGGCCAGGCCGTCTCGGCGTCGCGCAGGCAGGTGAGTTCCGCCTGCGCCTGGTTCCGAAACTGAACCCGTCGAAAAGTGGGAAAACTTTGAAGATGAATTGCGGAATCAGTGTGTTTTCAGGTTGAGCGCCCGAGACAACTGGCCTAGCTTCCAGGGAAGGGGCTTCGCAACGGCTGCGCAGTGTCTTTTTGAGAGCGGCGCAGAAGCCGGGAGATTTCCATCGCCCCAGAGACGATGCAGACGAACGAGACGAACTTTCCGCCAGAGATGACCGGCCATCTGTCCGAGATTGCGCTCGGCTACCAGCGGATGCTGATGGAGAATCCATGCCATCCCCAGGCGCTGGTGGGCATGAGCCTTGTGGCATTAGCCAGCCGCCAGTCCGAAGCCGCGGTGAAGATGGCTCAGGCGGCCCTCACGGTGGCGCCGAAGATGGGCGTGGCCTGGGTCGCGCTAGGCCAGGCGCTGAAGGGCGCGGGACGGAACGACGAGGCGGGGCGCGCTTATGCGGAGGCCATCGGCCTGGACGGGATGAACTCTCTGGCCCACATGGGGATGGGCGAGTTGATGTTGGCAGGCAATCAGGCCGGGGAAGCGATCAGGGAGTATGAGCTGGCGCTGCGCAAGCAACCGGCGCTCGCCGCCGCCCACCTGGGCGTAGGCCATGCGCTGACCATGATGGGGCGCTACGAAGAGGCCCTTCGGCGCTATGAACAGACGCTGACCTTCAAGCCGCGGCTGCCGGAGGTCGAGTTTTCCGCCGCGTATGTTCTGGCGCGCATGGGAAAACCAGAAGATGCAATACGCCGCTATCGGCGGGCCTTGGCGTTGCGCCCCGATTTTGCCGCCGCATGGACGAACCTGGGCAGCTTGCTGCGCGAGCAGGGACGGGATGTCTTTGCCGAAGCAGCCCTGCGGCGAGCGGTCGAGATTCGCCCCGACCTGATTTCGGGCTGGGTCAACCTGGCAATTCTGGAGCGCGAGCGCTGCCGCCCGGAGAAGGCCGAACAGTACCTGCGCAAGGCTTTTGCCCTCAATCCAGAACAGGTGCAGACGCTGGTGGCGTGGTGCCAGTTCCGCTCGGCCGAGGGCGACCTGGCCGGTGCATGGCAGTGGCTGCGCTGGGCGCTGGCCCGTGAGCCGGACCACACCGAAGCCGTGAACATGCACGGCATTCTGCTGCACAAGGAGAGGCGGTTCGAGGAGGCGGTCGAAGTCTTCGAGCGGGCCGAGGCTCTGGGCCACCGCGCCGCCGCCTCGAACCGCGGAAACTCCCTGTTGGACCTGGGGCGCACGGACGAAGCCTTGCGGGCGCAGGAAAAAGCAGTCGAGCTTGATCCTTCCAGCCCCGGCGCGATTTACAATCTCTCCCTCACCCGCCTGCGCATGGGCGACTGGGAGCAGGGATGGCAGGGATATGAAGCCCGCTGGCGCTTTCGCGAGGTGCATCGCAGTCCCATGATCTTCCGCCAGCCGCGCTGGCACGGTGAAGCGCTGGAGGGGCGGCGGATTCTTCTTTAC
Source organism: uncultured Acidobacteriaceae bacterium (assembly GCA_963788415.1). Taxonomy (GTDB): domain Bacteria; phylum Acidobacteriota; class Terriglobia; order Terriglobales; family Acidobacteriaceae; genus Telmatobacter. Next base: position 4,996 of record CAWBHO010000070.1, read on the forward strand.
GCCGAGCAGGGGCTGGGCGACGCCATCCAGTTCTGCCGCTACGCAACCCTGGTGGCGGCGCGCGGCGGCCGGGTGATCGTGCAGGTGCGCGAGCCGGTCGAGCGGCTGATAGCTTCGCTGGCCGTGGTGCGCGCCGGGCAGGCGGTGGTCGCTCCCCTGGGCATTCAGCCGCCGGACTTCGATCTCGAATGTCCTCTGATGAGCCTGCCGGCCGTTTTTGGAACCACGCCAGAGACGGTTCCCTGGTCCGGCGCCTACCTGGGAGCGGACCCGGAGCGCGCGCACGAGCGGCGCATGGAGTTTCCCGACATCCGGCCGAATCCGCCGCGCGGAGAGCGAGGCTTGCGCATCGGCTTGTCCTGGGCCGGCAATCCCCGCTACAAAGCCGACCGCCTGCGCTCCACGCAACTGGCCACGCTGCTGCCTTTGCTGCGAGTTCCCGGGATTACCTGGATCTCGCTGCAAAAAGGGCCGGCCGCGGAACAGTTGGCCGGCCTGCCCGGCGACGTGTTTCTCTGGGACGGCTCCAGCCAGGATCGCGATCTGGCCGAGACGGCGGCCCTGGTGGCCACGCTCGATCTGGTGATCACCACCGACACCTCCATCGCTCACCTGGCCGGCGCCATGGCCAAGCCGGTCTGGATTCTGCTGCCCCACCTGAGCGACTGGCGCTGGATGCAGCAGACGGAAACCACCCCCTGGTATCCGACTGCCCGGCTCTTTCGCCAGCGCACGCCGGGCGATTGGGCCGGAGTGCTCGGGCGCGTGATCGGGGAGTTGAGCCGGTTTTACCGCACGGATGACCGGCAGCCGGTCTGGCCCACGCGGCAGGACTCTCAGCCTGCCCGGTTCCTGCGCGCGTAGTCCTCAGTAAGGCGCAAAAAAGAATGAAATTTATTCTTGACATTCAAAACTCTATAAAATAGAGTACTCTTCATCGAGGATTACTCTTGGGATCATCAGAGACCTCCGAGGAGATTGCTTATGACTGACTGATGCGAATGATCTGGAACTGAAGGACAGGCTCAACCTGATCGAGACCATGATCGCCGAGGGCCGGCGCACCACCGAGAGCTGGGGCTGGACCTTTGTTCTTGTGGGGCGTGGCCTATTACGTGGCCATCGCCTGGGCGATTCTGGGCAGCGCAACTGGCTGGTGGCTGGGCCTGGCCGGTGACCATGATCGCCGCCGCGGTGCTGACTGTGGCTATCTGCGCATGAGAATGCGCCGAACTCATCCCGGCGACCACCATCGGCCGCGCCATTGGCTCCATCTGGATGCGATGGGCATTTCGATGATCGATCATGCTTTCCGCCCTGGGCATCAGCGGCCGGATCGACCTGCACATCTTCATCGCCATGGTCGGCGGCGATGCTGGGCCTGGCCAACGCGGCCTCCAGCATGATCGCTCAAGTGGAAGACGCAGTTTGCCTGTGCCGTGGTCTGGTGGGCGGCCTCGGTGGCGGCGTGCTTTGGCCCCGACAAACAGACCGTTGATCGTCTTTGCTGGTGGCCATCTTCTTCTGCCAGATCGTCTTTGGCGCCTACGCAATGGTTTTAGACGCACGCCGGCGCGCGCTGGTGGCCAGTCCATGCCTGAGCTGCCGGAGCTGAATCCCGTGATCCACGGCAAGCTGCGCCTGGCGCTGCTTTCGCTGCTCGCGGGCGTCGAAGAGGCGGAGTTTACCTGGCTGCGCCCGAAGACCGGCTCGACGGACGGCAACCTGGGCGCGCAACTGCTCAAGCTCGAAGAGGCCGGCTACATCGCGGTCAAGAAGAAGTTTGTTCAGCGCAAGCCGCAGACCCTCTATCGCATGACCGAAGCCGGCCGCACGGCGCTGACCGAGTACGTGCGGGCGTTGAAGCAATTGCTCGGCGGAGCGATGGGAGACTGAAGCCGAGAGTCGATGGGGGTTCGTCGCATCCCATCCTGGCCGCAAAAACAAAGACGCGGCGAGGATGGGGCACCCGAGGTTGACCCGCTAACTTGCGATTCGCCCTCAGCGGCAAGACTCTTGCGCACCCGCTCCATGATGCCCAGATAATAGGCCAGATTGTGGATCGAGTTCAGTGTTCCGGACAGCGGCTTCGCCGGAGTGCATCAGGTGGCGCAGGTAGGCGCGTGTGTAGCGCCGGCAGACCATGCACGCGCAGGCCGGGTCGGGCGGGCCTTGGTCTTCTGCAAATTTTTTGCCCTTGATGTTCAGCCGGCCCTCGCTGGTGAAGAGCAGCCCGTGGCGCGCGGCGCGCGTTGGCAGCACGCAGTCCATCATGTCCACGCCCAGACGCGCGTATTGCTCGATCTCGTCCGGGTAACCGACGCCCATCACGTAGCGGGGCTTGTCGGCTGGCAACAGAGGCAGCACTTCGGCAATCATCTCCAGGGTGAGCGCGCGCGGTTCGCCCACGCTGAGGCCGCCGATGGCGTAGCCGTCGAAGTCCATCTCGACCAAACGCTCGGCGCTTTCGCGGCGCAGATCGCGGTACATTCCGCCCTGAACGATGCCGAAGAGGCTCTGCCGGCGGCCGCCCAGCTCCGCGTGCCACGGAACCTCGTGGCAGTGGGCGCGGAAGTGGTCCAGCGAGCGCCGCGCCCAGGCCATCGTCAGCCGCAAGCTCTCTTCAGCCCGGCTGCGATCTGCCGGATACTCGGTGCACTCGTCGAAGGCCATGGCGATGTCCGCGCCCAGCGCAATCTGCACGTCCATGGAGTGCTCGGGTGTGAAGAAATGGCTGCTCCCGTCCAGATGCGAGCGGAAACGGACGCCCTCGTCGGTCACCTTGCGCAGCGCGCTCAGGCTGAAGACCTGAAAGCCGCCGGAGTCGGTGAGCATGGCGCGCGGCCAACTGATGAATTTGTGCAGCCCGCCCATGCGGCCGATGGCCTCGTGGCCGGGGCGCAGGTAAAGGTGATAGGTGTTGCCTAGAATGATCTCCGCGCCCAGGGTTTCGAGCACGTCCTGGGCCACGGCTTTGACGGTTCCGGCCGTGCCCACCGGCATGAAGACCGGCGTTTCAACGGTCCGGTGCGGCAGGTGAAGCCGTCCCCGCCGTCCGCCGTCCGCGCTTGTTTTGAGTACTTCGAAGTCGAGGCCCACTCCCTGATTCTAACGGGGATTCTACCGGGCGTGCGGTGGCGGTCGGTCTGCCGAGAAAACCGCGCGCCGGGAAATCGACGGAAGAGCCCAGAGGTCATATCTTCAACGGGGTTTGAAAGGGCACGGCTTCAGCCGTGCCGCTTCGGATCAAGGACACACGCGGGCTTTAGCCCCTGGGGCAACGTCCCCGCAATGCACCAGACCGGTGATGAAACGAACTCCTACTTTCTCGCTCGAAGGTGAGCGAGGCGGAGTTGATGCAGTAGCGAAGGCCGGTGGGGTGCGGGCCGTCGGGGAAGACATGGCCCAGGTGGCCGCCGCAGCGGGCGCAGGTGACCTCGACGCGGCGCATTCCGAAGCTAGCAATACGACTGAAGTTGAAGCGCGGCCAACATAAACAC
>CAWBHO010000071.1:0-17769 GCA_963788415.1 uncultured Acidobacteriaceae bacterium
AGCAGCGGCGGAAGAGAAAACAGCAGCGTGGTCAGCAGGCCTGTCGCCAGCCCGGCCGCAGCCGGCCGCCAGGGGAACCCGAGTGTCGCATGAATCGGCAGCAAGTTGCCGAAGACCGCCGGCAGCGCGGCCATCACACCCACGCCCGGCGGCCACGCCCAACAATCCTCCGGCCAGCCCCAGACCCAGCGTCTGCAAGCAGAAAAATCCGCAGCAGATCGCTCGAATCCCGCGCCCAAGGCCTTCAAAATGGCCAGCATATCCATGCGCTGCTCCAGATGCGCATGCATGGCCATCGCCACGCCGATTGCCCCCAGCACCATCGCAACCAGGCAGATCAGGCTCAGAATCGCGGTTGCGTTGTCCAGCCCGCTGGTGAGCGCCGGGTTGCCCTCGCGGAAGTCCATCACCTGTGCGTCGGGCAGCGCCGCTTCTAGCTGCTTGCGCAGGCGCAGGTCGGCTTGCGGTCCTCTTCGGGCGGCAGCTTGATCAGCAGCCGCTGGCTGGCCCGGCTGCCCGGAGCGATCAGGCCCGTCCGCCCCAGCGCCTCCTGCGAGATCATCACCCGCGGTCCCAGGCCTGCTCCAGCCATCAACCGGTCCGGCTCCTCGTTCAGCACCGCCGCAATGCGGAAGTCTCTCCCGCCCAGCCGCAGCGTCTCTCCCACATGCGCGTTCATGCGGATGAGAAACTCCTCGGCCACCACCGCCGAGTCGCCCGCCTCGCCTCCGCCCAGAGCCTGCTTCAGGCTCATCGCCGGCTCCAGCTCGGCTGTGCCGTAGAACGGGTACGCGGCCGGGTCCACAGCCTTGAGCGAAACTAGCAGCGGCGCCGGGTCCGGCGGCACAGAAGCCATCGAGACAGTCTCCGTCACCCAGGTCGTCCGAAGATGGCTTCCGTGGCTCCGAATGAGGGCGGCAACGCTGCTCTCTTGCTCCGCCGTCGGTAAGTGAAAAAGCCGCGCGCTCAGGTCGCCGCCCATCAGAGAGCGCGCCTGCGTGCCCAACGTCTGCCGGAAGCCCGCGCTGAAGCCGCGCACCCCCACCAGCGCCGCCACTCCCACGGCCACCGACAGCACCACAAAGGCGAATTTGGCCGGCGCGGAGCGCAAATCACGCCAGCCAATCGCGGCCGCGCGCCTCCAGCTCAATGCGCGCTTAGCCATTCGTTCCCTCGTTCCGGACGAGCATCGCGCCCGAATCCGATGGGAGCGCGGAGCCGGGCAATGTATCTTCCACGATCAGCCCATCCCGCAGCACAATCCTGCGGTCTGCGCGGCTGGCGACCTCCGGATCGTGCGTCACCAAAACCAACGTGGTCCCCGCCCGCTTGTTTCGTTCCAGCAGCAGCTCCAGCACCAGCTTTCCGTTCGCCGAGTCCAGGTTCCCCGTCGGCTCATCGGCCATCACCATCGGCGGCGCGACGATAAAAGCCCTGGCCAGCGCCACCCGCTGCTGTTCGCCACCCGAAAGCTGCACCGGGTAGTGGTTCATCCGCTCCGCAAGACCCACCTCGCTCAGCAGCCGCCGCGCCTGCTCCAGACCGCTGCCCTCCACGTTCAGTTCATGCGGCAGCAGCACGTTTTCCAGAGCCGTGAGCGTTTCGATCAATTGATAGGACTGGAAGACGAATCCGATCTTCGCGCCGCGCACCGCGGCCAGTTCCCTCTCGGCCAGATTGTGAATCGGCACGCCATCCAGCCAGATTTCTCCGCTGCTGGGCGTGTCGAGCCCGGCCAGCAAGCCCAGCAGCGTGCTCTTGCCGCTGCCGCTCGCTCCCACGATGGCCACAAACTGCCCTGCCGGAATGGTCAGCGAAATCCCCTTCAGAATCTCCACTCTCCGCGCGCCGTTCTGAATCCACTTTCTCGCCTCCCGAACCTCGATCACCCTGTCCGCCTCCTCAATGCGTTCTTCCGTCCGAGCATCTGCGCAAATGCGGCTATCTTAAGGGATGCCGCAACAAGCCGCCGAATCTTGAAAACTCGTCCGGCTCCGAAGCGAATAGGCCTCGCCCGTTTTTATAGACGGAACAGGCCAGGACTTTTCCTCCACCGATTGAGCCTTCGGGCTGAGAAATTGTTGCGCAGAGTTTTCAAGAATTTATGCTGGCCCAGGAAATTCAGGCTGCTTCGGGAGATTCAAGCTGGCCGCGGCGTCCATCTCCAGCAGGGGTGCGGGCAAATCGGTGGCGCAGCCCTCCAGCAGTAGAGTAAAGTCAATTCTGGTGTTGAGCGGTTTTGAAAGGGCACGGCTTCAGCCGTGCCAAAAAGCACAGCAAAATCAGCGGGCTTTAGCCCCTGAGGGATACCATTTTCCTCTCTACCAATAGGATATTTGCACTAACATCTCATCCACCGCCAGCGCCTGCCTCCCAGCCGGCTGTCCCGCGGTCGGCTGACCCACGGGTGACCTCCTGCCATCGCATCTTGCCGTTGCCCGGCGCTTTGCTATCGAATAATTGTGAAGGCTGAAGAGTTACCCTGCGGCGCTCCGTAATCCAGGTCGAATCCAAGCTGCAACTTAGCCGCCTCCGACATCATGGCCGCATTCCACGGCGGATCGAAGACCACCTCGACCGCAACCTCCCTCACCTCCGGCAGTTGCTCCAGACGGCTCTTGACCTCGCCCTTGATGACGTCCGACATGCTACAGCCCGGGGCAGTCAACGACATCCGGATCTCGATTTTCTTGCCGCCGCTTTCGAGGGATGAAACTTTGGACGAATAAATCAGGCCAAGATCGACAATATTGACCGGTATCTCCGGATCGCGGACTTTTTTCAACTCTTCAAGAACCATCTCTTCGCGAAATCTCTGCGGCGCAACCGGGGTTCCGGCTGCCGGAGCGGAGAGTTCCATCGCATCCGCATCGCGCGCATCCACCCGGTACAGAACCCCCTGGGATGAGCGGATCAGATAACTTCCCCTCGCGGGCTCGACGACCGTTACGCGCGTGCCTGCTGCGAGACGGCTGCGCGCTCCGCCAGGAATCTGGATCACCTCGCAATCACGCTCCAACTGGATCGGCCCGGTGCCTTCCATGCAATGCTCCCTGTGCGCAGTAAGTAAGAAGTTATTGATCGGAAACCGCTTCCTGTTTCTCTCCCAGCGCGCTTTCCAAGGCGCGCCACGCCAGCGTTGCGCATTTCACCCGCGCGGGAAACTCGCACACTCCGGAAAAAGCGGCCAATTTCCCCATCTCGGGATGCTGCCCATCTCTCTCCGCCTGCCCCGTCACCATGTCGCGAAACTGCTTGAAGAGTTGGAGCGCCTCGGTCCGGGTCTTCCCCTTGATGCACTGAGTCATCATGGATGCCGACGCCTTTGAGATCGCGCAGCCTGTGCCTTGAAACCCGACATCGCGAATCCTGTCGTCTACGACGTCGAGAAATACCGTGAAGTGATCGCCGCAAAGCGGATTGTATCCCTCGGCGCTGTGGTTCACAGCGGACGGCGGGTGATAATTGCGCGGGGCCTTGCTATGCTCCAGAATGACTTCCTGATAGAGCTCGCGCAGATCAGCCATCAGCCAAATACCTCCTGCACCCGGCGGATTCCAGCCGTCAGAGCATCCACTTCCTCTTTGGTATTGTAGGCCGCAAACGAGGCTCGCGCCGTGGCGGGAATCCCGAAGCGCTCCATCACCGGCTGTGCGCAGTGATGCCCGGTGCGAATCGCGATTCCCTCCTGATCGAGAATCGTCCCAATGTCGTGCGGATGAACGCCGTCGATAACAAACGAGAGAACGCCGGCCTTTTCCGCGGCCGTGCCAATCAGCCGCACGCCGTCAATCGCGGCCAGCGTTTCGGTCGCCTAGGCAAGCAAGTCATGTTCGTGAGCGGCAACGTTGTTCAATCCCCAGCCCATTCAGGTATTGGATCGCCGCATGAAGGCCAATCGCTCCGGCAATATCGGGCGTTCCCGCTTCAAACTTGAAGGGCAGCTCGTTATAAGTCGTCTTCGCGAATGTAACTGAGCGGATCATCTCCCCGCCGCCCTGATACGGAGGCATGGCATCGAGCAGGGCAGCCTTTCCGTAAAGCACGCCGATCCCCGTCGGGCCATAGAGTTTGTGCCCGGAAAACGCGTAGAAATCGCAATCGAGAGCCTGCACATCCACGCCAAGATGCGGCACCGCCTGCGCCCCATCGATCAAAACAGGGATGTTCATGGAGTGCGCCATCTCGATCACGCGCTTCACCGGATTGACCGTCCCCAGCGCGTTCGAAACGTGCGTCACTGCTACTATTTTGGTTCGCGGGCCAAGCAGTTTCTGAAACTCATCGAGGATCAGTTCGCCGCGATCGTCGATAGGAGCAACCTTCAGATGCGCCCCTTTTTCTTCGCAAAGCATCTGCCAGGGAACGATGTTCGAGTGATGCTCCATGGCGGTGATCAGGACTTCATCTCCGGCGCCCACGTTTGCCCGGCCATAACTCTGGGCCACCAGATTGATCGCCTCCGTCGTGCCGCGAACGAAGATGATCTCGCGCTCGTCAGCGGCATTGAGAAACTCCCGCACAGACTGGCGGGCCTGCTCGTGCGCCTCGGTTGCCACGCCGGAAAGATAATGCACGCCGCGATGGATATTAGCGTTTTCCTGCTTGTAATACCGGGATATGGCGCGAATAACCGAGTTAGGCTTCTGCGATGTCGCCGCGTTGTCAAGGTACACGAGCTTCTTGCCGTTCACGCGGCGTCCGAGAATGGGAAAGTCCCGGCGAATATTGCGCACATCAAGACCATTCCCACCTGAAAGCTCCGGGCGCAGAGGCAAGTCATCGGTCGACGGATAAACGAGCGTTGTCATCCAATCTCCTCCCAATTCTGCCGAGTGTTATTCCCTATTGCGTCGAGCGAAGCGCTCGGCGTGGCATGAGCGATGCCGATGAGCCGGTCCTCCAGAAGATTCTCAACGTAGCTGCGAACCGCGGACTGCTGAATGCGGCCGACACATTCGCCGGCAAAGGCCTCCAACAGCGCCTTTCTCGCATGGACTTCGTCAAACCCGCGCGAACGCAGGTAAAACAGCGCATTCTCGTCGATTTGACCAATGGTTGCGCCATGCGTGCACTTCACGTCGTCGGCATGAATCTCCAGCTGAGGCTTGGTGTCGATGCGCGCCTCGTCCGACAGCAGAAGATTGCGATTGGTCTGCTTTGCATCGGTCTTCTGCGCGTCCTTGTGAACGATAATGCGGCCGTGGAAAACGCCATGCGCCTGGCCATCGAGAATTCCGTTGTAAAACTGGCGGCTGCTACAGTTCGCGCTGGCGTGCTCCACCAGCATGTAGTTATCCAGATGCTGATGACCGGCGCCGATAAACAGTCCGTTGATGAGGCATTCCGCGCCTTCGCCAGCCAGTACCGGATGCACGTTATTGCGCACCAGGCTGCCACCCAGCAGAATGGAATGCGAAGACACGTTGGCGGCGCGGCTCTGCTGCGTGCGCAGCGTAGAAATGTTGAAGGACTGGTCATTCTCGCGCTCGATCATGCAATGCGAGACGACGGCTCCATCGCCGGCCACCAGTTCGGTGACGGCATTCGAGAAAGCAACATCCTCTCCCAGCGACACGCAGTCTTCAACCACCGCGGCCTCGCTTCCCGCTTCGGCCACGACGAGCGTGCGCGGGTGAGTCATGATCGGCTCGTCCTCCCCGACAGAAAGATACAACAGGTGAACCGGCCGCTCGATCAGCGCATTTTTGCCGATGTGAATATACGCGCCATCCTCCCACAGAGCCGCGTTCAATGCTACAAACGCATCGCGGCGCGTATTGGCATGGCGCCCCAGATGCAACTTAACGCCCTCCTCATCCCGCGCAACCGCTTCAGCCAGACTGCTGACTTCGAGCCCGGCGGGGAGATTGTCGAGCCGCGATAGATGCGGCGCAAAACGCCCGTTGATGAAAACCATCTGGCAGGCGGCCCCGGCCATATCATAGGGTTCGATCTGCGAGATCGATACCGCCGGATGCTCCTCGGCAGCCAGGCGAAACCGAGTTTGAGCTAGAACGGAGACATTGGTAAACCGCCAGTCCTCGTCGCGCGTGGTCGGGAATCCGGCCTCATTGAAGCGCACCAGCGCGTCCTCGCGCAATCTCCGCAGCCAGCCCGGATCGCGCCCCGCCGAATGCTTCTGCAAATTGTCGAATATTTCGAGATAATTTCCCAGTTGCTCTGGTGCAATCGTCATGATCATCCGCCTCAGGCAGGCAATCCCTGCCCTGTTTCAGCTTCCGCCCAACCGTAACCCTGCTCTTCAAGTTCCAGCGCCAGTTCCGCACCGCCCGAGCGCACAATCTGCCCATCGACGAGCACATGCACAAAGTCGGGAACAATGTAATCCAGTAACCGCTGGTAGTGAGTTACAAGGAGCATTGCGCGCTCCGGGCTGCGCAGGGCGTTGATGCCCTTGGCCACAATTCTCAACGCGTCAATATCCAGGCCCGAATCCGTCTCATCCAGAATGGCAAGCTTCGGTTCGAGCATCGCCATCTGCAGGATCTCATTGCGCTTCTTTTCGCCGCCCGAGAAGCCTTCGTTCACCGAACGGCTCATGAGCTTCTCGTCCATCTCCAACAGATTCAAGCGCTCCCGGAAGAGAGGAAGAAAATCCATGGCATCCAACTCATCTTCGCCGCGATACTTGCGCATCGCGTTCATCGCGGAGCGGAGAAAATAGGCGTTGCCGATGCCCGGAATCTCGACCGGATACTGAAACGCCATGAAGAGGCCCTCGCAGGCTGCCACTTCCGGTTTCATCTCCAGCAGATTCTTGCCGCGGAACCATATCTCCCCGCCCGTCACCTGATAAGTGTCGCGGCGGGCCAGCACCTGCGCCAGCGTGCTCTTGCCTGAGCCGTTGGGGCCCATGATGGAGTGGACCTCGCCGGCGTTGATCGTCAAATTGACGCCCTTGAGAATTTCGTGACCTTCGACGGTCGCGTGCAGATCCTTGATTTCGAGTAAGCTCATCTCTTCTTTCCTCTCCTACAATCCTTCTCTGTCGGCGGGTATCAGCCCACGCTGCCTTCCAGGCTAACTCCCAAAAGCTTCTGGGCCTCGACGGCAAACTCCATCGGAAGCTCGCGAAACACCTGCTTGCAAAAGCCGTTGACGATCATCGAGACGGCATCCTCAGCCGTCAGCCCGCGCTGTTGCAGATAGAAAAGCTGGTTTTCCCCGATCTTCGAGGTCGAAGCTTCATGCTCCATGCGCGCCGTCGAGTTTCTCACTTCGATATACGGAAAGGTGTGCGCGCCGCACCGGTCGCCGATCAGAAGCGAGTCGCATTGCGTGTAATTGCGCGCGCCCGAGGCTCCCTTCATGATCTTCACCTGCCCCCGATAGGTGTTCTGCCCGAAACCGGCGGAGATGCCCTTCGACACGATGGTGCTGCGGGTGTTCTTGCCGATGTGGATCATTTTCGTTCCCGTGTCGGCCTGCTGGCGGTTGTTGGTCAGTGCGACAGAGTAAAACTCGCCCACCGAGTTATCGCCCTGCAGAATGCATCCGGGATACTTCCAGGTAATCGCCGAGCCGGTCTCCACCTGCGTCCACGAAATCTTCGAGTTCACCCCCTGGCACTTGCCGCGCTTGGTCACGAAGTTATAGATTCCACCTTTGCCGTCCTTGTCTCCCGGATACCAGTTCTGCACCGTGGAGTACTTGATCTGCGCGTTATCAAGAGCTATGAGCTCGACCACCGCCGCGTGTAACTGGTTCTCGTCGCGAACCGGAGCCGTGCAACCTTCGAGATAACTCACGTAAGCGCCTTCGTCGGCAATAATCAGCGTGCGCTCGAACTGGCCCGTTCCCTGGGCGTTGATGCGGAAGTACGTGGATAGCTCCATCGGGCAGCGCACGCCCTTCGGAACGTAGACGAACGATCCGTCGGTGAACACGGCCGCGTTGAGCGAGGCGAAGAAGTTATCCGTATAGGGAACCACCGTCCCCAGATACTTTCGCACCAGTTCGGGATGCTTCTCGACCGCCTCGGAGAAGGAGCAGAAAATCACGCCCACCTCCGCCAACTTCTCCTTGAAGGTGGTAGCCACCGAAACGCTATCGAAGACCGCGTCCACGGCCACGCCGGCCAGCAGCTTCTGTTCGTGGAGCGGGATGCCGAGCTTCTCATACGTGCGCAGAAGCTCCGGGTCCAGGCTCGACAGACTGTCAAGCGCGGGCTTCTGCTTGGGCGCCGAGTAGTAGACGATATCCTGATAGTCAATAGGCGGATAGCTGATATTGGCCCATGTCGGCTCGCCCTTGCTCTGTTCGAGCGAGGTCCAGTGGCGCAGCGCCCTGAGCCGCCACTCGAGCATGAACTCCGGCTCGCCCTTCCTGGCGGAGATCAGGCGGATGGTTTCTTCGTTCAATCCCTTGGGAACACGGTCTTCGTCGATCGCCGTGACGAAGCCCCACTTGTAATCCTGTTGCGCCAGATCGCGAATGACGTCCACTTCGGTGCTCATGAACACTCTCCTGGGATGCGGGCTCAAAACGCCTGAAACCGCCCCGAAGATGATCTTTCGACCTCCATCTTCGGGGCCTGACTGCGGCACGGTTTGCCATACCGCTGCGTAGGAAGCCGCCATTTCAATAATATAGGACTATTTCAGTCCCATATTGTTTCGAGTGTACTACCACCCCCTTTTCTTTTCAAGGGCGGCTCGCAAAGGAATCTGATTTTGGCCACAATTTATCGGCCGGAGGCGCAGCTTACGTGCCCACCTGCCCTCCGGTTCTCGCCGAGAACGGCATTGCGCAAAAGACCAGAGCAGCGGATCAGATGGAGCGCAGAAGCCGCACCGGGAGGAAGATGACAGCGCTCACCAGTTCCAGCGCGCCGCCCACCGCGATGCCCGCCACGCGAAACGGCAACAGCAGCAGCCACACCAGCGGATAGAGCACCAGCGCCGCCAACGCCAGCGGCCAGCACAGCACCAGCAGAATGCACCACAGGAGAAACTTCACCATGACCGTATCCTCATGCCGGGCTGGCTCCGGCCCCCCCAGGCGGGTCGAGGCTGGCCAAGGCCCGTCAACGCCATCGAGGCCCGTCAACGCCCAGGAGTTCAAAGGAAGATACGCACGCGCAGCGAAGCCGGTTCCGTCCTAGCGGCCACGACCTGCTGACCGACTCTAAGGTTGCGGGCAGGAGCAGTCGGCCCGCGCGCCGCCCGTGGGGTCCAAAGCAAGGGATGTGGGCTGGCTGCCGGAGGCAAACCGGAAATGGTTGCAGAGTAGCGCGATCGGGTTCTTTCTTGTCCGGGTTGTCCGGGCGGAAGGAACGGAAGCAGGAGCCGGAACGCTCTCCGGTGCGAAGGTGGCGGAAGAAGCTGTCGAAATAGGCGCCGGCGCGGCGGAGACCTCATGAACAGGAGCGGACGCAAGGGCGGCAGCAGGAACGGAGGCCGGTGCGGGGAGCGCGGAAGAAGCTGCGGGAACAGAAGCGGGTGCGAGGGAGACGGAATGAATAGAAGCGGGCGAGGCGGCGGCATCAGCACGAGCTAGTGCGGGCGAGGTGGAAGACGCTGTGGAAACAGAGGCGGGCGCGGCGGCATCAGGAGAACCAGTCACAACTACACCCGGGACAAGCGCGCGGGCCGCAACCGGAGCGGATGCCTTCGAAGCCGGATGAGCCGCCTTGAGCTTTTCCTTGACGAAAACCGTGAAGACGCCGGGCTCATCCTCGACCGTGGCTGTACCGCATTGGTTGGGAGCACTGAGACCGTCGCGGCGGATCAGCTCCACGCTGAAGCTGGCCTTGCCGGGCTTGCCCATGCAAAGCGGGATCTTGCCGACCCAGACCTGAAGCCAGGGAAGATTTTCCAACTGGCGGGAGAGCCGTACCTGGCCACGCGCGTCGGTGAGCACTTCCTCGCGGAATTGCTGGTCGTGAAGGTCGTGCCGGTCATAGCCGGCCACCAGCACCAGGTGCCGATAGGCAAGCGGATGCCCGTCTGTGCCGTCGAGGATACGAACCGAGATGGGGTCGTGGTGATCGACCGGGAAGGTCTCATTCGCGCCGCTCGTCGTCGCGGTCACCAGCGCCAGCCCGGCGGCAAGAGAAAATACGAAAGATCGGATCATGGCTTGCACCGTTGGGAGCGATTGAAAAACCCCAGGTTTGTGTCAGTGCGTCGCCTCTGTCGTGCCGAAGAAGGCACAAAAGCGGCGAAAACTTCCGCCTCGGAGCTTGAGAAACAGATCAGAGGCGGAACCTGTCTCTTCAATCATCTTCCGGAGATTCTATCGGCACAACCAGTTGCAACTGAAGGTTTCTGCATGATTCCCGAACCCAAAGCCCGGCGGATTATGCGGCCCTTTCTGGGACGGCTGAGGCCGCGCACATTCAAATCCGCTCTATGCCAAAAACAACCCTGATTTACCCTTCCACGGTCCGTTTCAACTGCCCGCAGGCGGCGTAGATGTCTCGCCCGCGCGGCTTGCGCAGGTAGGCGGGGACTCCCGCGCCGGTCAAAATGCCTTGAAATGCCTCCACAGCTTCGGCTCGCGGCGTCGAATACGGAATGCCAGGGCCGGGATTCCAGGCAATCAGGTTCACCTTGGCAGGCAATCCCGTTCGGCGCACCAGACGGGCAACTTCGCGCGCGTCTTCGGGCCGGTCGGTGACTCCGCCCAGCAGAACGTACTCGAAGGTGATGCGCTCGCGCGGGCGCAGCCTCACCGTGCGCACCGCCTCAAGCACGGCTTCGATGGGCCACTTGCGATTGACGGGCATGATCTGGCTGCGAATCCGGTCGTTGGGCGCGTTCAGGCTGATGGCCAGCTTGGGCCGAAGCTCCGGCGGCTCGGCGGCAAAGCGCTCGATGCCGGGAACGATGCCGGAGGTGGAGACGGTCATCCGCCGCGGGCTCAGGCCCACCTCTCGCACCAGCAGGCGCACCGCGCCCATGAAATGGTCGTAGTTCAGAAACGGCTCGCCCATGCCCATGAAAACCAGGTTCACCCGGTCGCGGCCCACCTCGACCGCGTGCCGGTCGAAGACCGCCAGCACCTGGCCGGCAATCTCGCCCGCCGTCAGGTTGCGCTGGAAGCCGAGTTTGGCCGTGAGGCAGAACTGGCAGTTCACCGCACAACCCACCTGGCTCGAGACGCAAAGTGTCGCCCTGCTCCACCACCGGCGGTGGGGCCAACTGCCTTCGGCCCCCTGCGCCACCTGCGGTGGGGCCAACTCCACCTGCGGTGGGGCCAACTGCCTTCGGCCGCCGGGGGTGGGGTTGGCTGATTTCCAATTTTCGGAGTCGTCCGCTGGGGCCTCCGGTTCATTTTGGCCGCCCGCCGTCTCTGCCGAGTCCAAATCGCTGCCGTCGCCGGTTTCTCCGTCGTCGCCCTCCGGCATCCAGACGGTCTCGACCGTCTGGTCGCCGCTCTGCACACCGGCCTGCGCCTCCTGGCCCTGGCCACGGATCAGGTAGCGTTCCGTTCCGTCGGCGGATTGGAAGAGCTGGGCGATGGCCGGACGGTCCACCTGCCAGCCCTCGGCAGCGAGCCGCAGGCGCAGTGCCTTGGGCAGCGTGGCAATCGCATCCAGATCCGCAATCCGTTGACGGTAAATGGCTTCCGCCAACTGCCGTCCGCGCCAGGCCGGTTCGCCCGCCTCCACCATGCGCGCCCCGAGCGTCTCGGCTTCCAGACCGAAGAGCGCCCGGCCAGGGAGCGTTGCCCCATCCACGGAATCTATGCCCGCGCCCGGCTGGAGGGCGGAATCGAGCTGCACAAGCTGGAGGGGAGGATTGCTCATCGCTGGGGTCAGCATAGAGCATTTCCCTCTTCCGCGGCAGTCCTTTTCGCCACAAGCGGCCCTTCGACGAACCCGTCGCAGGAAATCCGCCGGGGGAATCCGCCGCGCCTCCCAACTCTCATGGGCCTACAATTGAGGAATCGGAGGACGATGACCAACGAGAGAAATCTTCGCCGCACGCTGTTGCCCAGCGGGCTGATCGTGCTGACCGAGCGCATGGAGCATATGCGTTCGGTGGCCATGGGCGTATGGATCAAGTCCGGTTCCCGCTGCGAGCCGGTGGAGACCAACGGCATCTCCCACTTTGTGGAGCACATGCTCTTCAAAGGCACCCGCTCCCGCTCGGCGCAGCACATTGCCCGCCAGATGGACTCGATCGGCGGCAATCTGGACGCTTTTACCGGCAAGGAAACCATCTGTTTCAACGTCAAGTCGCTGGCCGAGCACGTTCCCATCGCCCTCGATGTACTGACCGACCTGGTACTCAACCCGCTGTTCGACTTGCCCGACATCGAACGTGAGCGCAGCGTGATTCTCGAAGAGATCAAGATCGACGAGGACAATCCGGACGTGCTGGTTCAGGAGCTGTTTACCCAGGCCTTCTGGAAGGATCATCCGCTGGGCAAGCCCATTTTGGGCACCTCGGCCACGGTGGCCAAACTCGACCAGCAGAGCCTGCTGGCCTACCACGGCGACCGCTTTCACGGCGGCAACATCCTCTTCACCGCGGCCGGCAACCTGGATCATGACCGATTTACCGAGGCGGTGGCGGAGAAATTCTCCACCCTGGCCGGCGGCGAAACGCTCCATGAGTTGCCCGCACCCAAGGCCAGCGCGCGCATCATCCTGCGCAACAAGAAATCCCTGGAGCAGGTGCAGATATGCCTGGGCGTTCCCGCGCCTCCGGTGGCCGACAAGAATCGCTTCGCCACGATCCTTTTGAATACGGTTTTAGGCGGCGGCATGAGCTCGCGCCTCTTCCAGACCATCCGCGAAGAGCGCGGCATGGCCTACTCGATCTACTCCGACCTGAGCCCCTTCCGCGACACCGGAACCCTGTGCGTTTACGCCGGCACCGCGACCGGCAAGGCGCTCGAGGTGGTGGACCTGATTCTGGCTGAATTCCGCAAGCTGAAGGAGACCGCCCTCGATGAAGAGGAGCTGAAACGCGCCAAGGACCAGATCAAGGGTAACCTCTTGATGGGCCTCGAAAGCTCGAACTCGCGCATGGCCAACCTGGCGCGCCAGCAGATGTATTTTCAGGAATTCATTCCTGTCGAGGAGATCATCGCCAGCATCGACGCCGTGGACTCCGGCCAGGTGCAGGCCATGGCGCAGCAGCTCTTCGACCCCGCGCACATCGCCGTCACGCTGCTGGGCCGGCTGGACGGCGTCAAGCTGCAGCGCTCGCGGCTGGTGTGCTGAGGAACAGCCTCTAGCTTCTAGCCCTTAGCTCCTAGCTCCTAGCTCCTAGCTCCTGGCTTCTAGCCCGGCCGCTGACGATGCCGATTACGAGGCGGCGCGGAATCGAGAAGCAGACGGCCACCCCTTTTGACTTTTCACCAGATTGTTGTACACTCACTTCCATGAATCAGTCGCTTCATGCCGCCAGGCATTTCTCTTGTTGTCCCTGTTGCCGCTAGCAACAGCATCTCTGCGACTGAAAATCCATTCTGCACCGGGAATCCTTTGGCGATAGGTGTTTGTGCCCCGCACACCGAGGGCATAAGACGCTCTGAGCTTTGCGATTGCTGAGGGGTGCTTCAGCCGCACGATTTTTCCTCCCAACCCAGATTTCATCAAGGAGAGAATCGCTATGCGCGTCATTGCATCCATCTTCCATTTGCCAGTGTCCAGAAGCCTCTTCGCCGCCTTTGCACTGCTCGTTGCTCTGTCCTTTACCGCCCCTGCGGCCCAGGCGCAGAGCCTGGGCTACGAGGGCCCCACCGGGGTTTTCGTCACGCCGCTGGCCTACACCTCCGCTTCGCCGGCCAACGGCCTGGGAAAACCTTCCGTCTCCTACCATTTTCTGGCCGGCGGACCTCTGGTCGGCGACTTCAGCACCGTCTCGGTCACCGAGGGCTTCGCCAAGCGCTTTGAAGTGGGCTACACCAGCGAGGTGCACGCCGGCGGTTCCTATGGCGCCACCTCCGCGTTGTGGGATTCTGGCATCGACCTTGTCCACGGAAAAGCTGTCCTGATCCCGGAAAACTCCTTCGGGAGCAAGTGGGTTCCGTCGGTCGCCGTGGGCGGAATCTACCGCTTCAACGATCAGATTGGCCCGCATATCAACGATCTTGCGGCCTCTCTGCTGGACACGAACCCGCTGGAACAGAAGACCGCCAACGGCGACGTCTACGTGGTGGCCAGCAAGACCATCACCCAGATCAGCAAGAAGGTTCCGGTTCTGCTCACCGCCGGTCTGCGCGGCACCAACGCCTCGCTGTGGGGCCTGGGCGGCAACGCTCCCGGCTTCGAAGGCAAGGTCTTCGGTTCGGCGGCTTTCGTCCTGACCGGTCCCGGCAAGAGCACGATCATCCTGGCCTCGGAGGTCTCCGAGCAGCCGCAGCACATTCTTTCCGCCACCGCCGGCTCTCATACCGCGCTGTTCGACATTCCCACCTCCGAGGTCTACGCCGTGCGCATCGTTCCTTTGCCCAGGTACAAGCTCAACCTGGATGCCGGCGTTCTGCACGCGGGCGGATGGATCGGCAACAGCACCACTGAAGCCTTGATGGGCGGCAACCTCAACCTCAACATGCGTGCCCGCCTGGCGTTTGGCGTCTCCTACGGCTTCTGAAAAACAGCTTCTAGCTGTTAGCTCTTCTTGTTGGCGGCTGGCAATCGGTGCTTGGAGCAGATTTTCGGCTCCCAGTCCTTCCGGCGTGCTGCTACGGCGGAAGGCGCCAACAACCAGCTAGAAGCTAGGAGCCAGCAGCTGGGAGCTGCCTTTCCGAGCGCCTCATTTCCCTTCCGCGTCCATACGTTGTAGGATTTTCTCGAACGTCCGGAGTCTTGCGGACGCTCCACGAGGCACTGGAAAACCATGAATCGCAAGAACTCGCGCTGTTGCGTCCGCCGCGCACCTCTGTCCAACGGTTTTACTTTGATGGAGTTGCTGATCGTCATCGCCATCATCCTCATTCTCATGCTCATGGCGATTCCCACCATCGGTGGCATCAAGAAACAGGCCAACGAGACTTCGGCGATCAACTCCGTTCAGGTGATCGAAAAGGCGCAGATGCAGTACGAGTCGACTTACCCGGCCAATGGCTACGCCTGCAGCCTGGCGGCGCTCGGCGGCGATCCCAAATCCGGCGCACCCACGCCCGCCGCCGCGCAGTTGATGCAGAGCGATCTGGCCTCCGGCATCAAGTCCGGTTACATCTTCGCCGTCAGCAACTGCACCAAGGTCAATTTGAACGGCACGGACCGCATCACCGGCTATCAGATTACGGCGGTTCCCCAAACGGTGGGCAAGACCGGCAACCGCGGTTTCTGCAGCGACGAGTTCGGCACCATCAAGTCTGATCCGGCGGGCGGCACCAACTGCACCCAGCCACTGCAATGAGCGCAGGCTGAGTTCCGCGGCGCGCCAGCCGTACAGTGTGCGTCCCGCAGAGTTTTCGGCCCGGAAACTGGTGCGCCCCTTTTGGAAACAGTCGCAGGAGCCGTGCGCGCGGAATCCTGGGAAAATTGAGGGCTTCGGCCCCGGGGAGAATGCTTTTTTTGAAGAATTTGACGGTGAATCGTTCTTTTATCGCAGTCTTTGCCGCATCTCTGCTGATGGCCTTCGTTACGCTGAGTGGCGCCGAGCAGCGTCCTACCGCCCCGCTGTCCGCACAGGAATTGGCCCAGCGCGTCGATCGCCAATACAACCGGCTCCATTCGCTCAGGGCCAGCTTCACGGAGAGCTATGAGGGGCTGGGCGTGCGGCGTGCCGAGAGCTGGAACACTGCTGCTGCTGAAGCCGGGCCGCATGAAGTGGGAGTACACCGAGCCGGCCGGAAAACTCTTTCTGCTGGACGGCAAATACGCCTGGTTTTACTCCCGCGGCGACTCTCAAGTGCAGCGCATTCCGGCCAAGGAGCTGGACGATCTGCGTTCGCCGCTGCGCTTTCTGCTGGGACACACGGAACTCGAAAAGGAATTGAACAACCTGACGCTCAAGCCGGCCGCGGGGGGTGAATTTACACTCACCGGCCAGCCAAAGGGCCAGGAAAGGCGCGTACGCCGGCTTAGTCTGACCGTAACCGCCGAGGGCGTCATCACGGCAATCGAGATGGAAGAGACCGACGGCGCGCTCACCCGCTTTACCTTTACCGGCCAGCAGCCCAACGCGCCGCTCTCCGCCGGCACATTCCACTTCACGCCGCCCGCCGGCATTCCCGTGGTAGCCGGTCTGCCGCCGGTGTAGGACGAGGGAACAGGGACCAGGGACCAGGGAACAGGGAACAGTTTGGGCGGTAACCTGAGTGGACTGTTGTCAAAACGCAATGATCGCGCCCGATAGCACAAAGAATGCCTTTGGAGCACCTCAGACCGACGCTCTTTCCTGTCCCCTGTTCCCTGCTTTTTGTTCCCTGTTCCCTGATCCCTGATCCCTGCTCCTCTGCTTCATTCGTGCCGCAGCGCCTCGATCGGGTCCAGGCTGGCGGCGCGCAGCGCGGGCACCATGCCGCTGACCAGGCCGGTGACGACCAATATGCCGGTGGCGACGATGACCGTTGAAGGCGAGATGAGCAGGCGGATGTCGGCGTCTCGCGCGTGGCTGGCCAGGGCGCTGTAAAACGTGATGCGGCCCACCAGGGCTGAAACCAGGTAGGCCAGCGCGATGCCCGCCGCCCCGCCGACCGCGGTAATGGCGAAGGCCTCCGCCAAAAATTGCAGCAGAATGTGCCGCTTGCGCGCGCCCAGAGCCTTTTCCACGCCGATCTCCCGGGTGCGCTGCTGCACCGAGACCAGCATGATGTTCATCAGACCGATGCCGGCAATGCCCAGCGTGAGCGCGCCCACCATCGTCAATAGCACCTGGAGCGCAATCGATAACATGCGGAATTGCTTCAGCTGGGTCAGGAGGTTGGCCACGAAGATGGCATTGTGGTCCGAGGGGCGGAAGTGGTGCGCCGCGCCCATGGTCTCGCGCAGGCTCTTTTCCACCAGCTCATTGTCGCCCCGGTAGTTGAACCAGATGCCGTCCAGGTAGGTCGTGTCCTTCAGGTCGCTCATGGTGCTGAAGGGGATGTAGATCTGCCGGTTGCGGTCGTCGTCGCCCTCCTGCATCTTGGGGCTGAGCACGCCGATGACGGTGAACAGCACGCCGTCCAGGCGGATGGTCTCGCCCAGCGCCCAGCCGCCGCTGAAGAGCTTGGTCTTCGATTCGGAACCGATGACGCAGACGTGCGCCCGCTGCTCGTCTTCCGCGCCGTTGAAAAAGCGCCCCTGGTCCAGGTCCAGCTTCCAGATGTCCTGAAAAGAGGGGCGAACGCCGTTGACGCTCCAGGTGATAGGTGTGCAGATCGTTCTGGACGGAGGCGTCTTTCGAGACCATGGGCGAGATGTGGAAGATGCCGGGAACGCCGTTCGCCACCCGGTCCACGTCGTCCAGCGTAAAGCGCACCACGACGCCCGCCTTGTCGCCGCCGGCCTGCTCGCTGGTGCGGCCCGGGAAGAAGCCGATCATGTTGGTGCCCCACTGAGCGAAGATATTCTCGATGGCGCGGCTGAATCCGGCGCCATAAGCCAGCAGCAGCACCACCGTGGCGATGCCCCAGGCCATGCCGATCATGGTGATGGCCGTGCGGCGGCGGTTATAGAGCATCGCCTCCCAGGCCTGCGCGAGAATGTCTTTGAGCATGGTCGAGCTCCCAGCCTCTAGCTCCTAGCTTCTAGCCGCAAGCTAAGAGCTGCTAAAGTGCAGGTGACAACTGAAGTTCAAATCGTCAAATAACACAAAATTCCGGAATCAAATCCACTCAAATAGCGTCTTTTAA
>CAWBHO010000072.1:0-5872 GCA_963788415.1 uncultured Acidobacteriaceae bacterium
GCAGTGGAGCAGTAGCCGGAATCGCGCAACGGGAACGAAAGAGGGGCTATTCATGCCTGATTTGGACTCACTTCTAAGGCCGCCGTATATTTACTTGACACTCGGGGTTGTCTTTTCTTTCGCGGGTGTGGCTTCGACGCTTGCCGGAAAAACGGTTGGACGCGCTGGTGGTTGGGCCTACCGCGCCAAAGAGCCGATCCAGTTTTGGTTGGGAGTCGTAATATATTTTCTCGCTGGCGCTCTTTTCATTGGACGCTTCTTTTACAAGGTCCACGGGCTTTCAAACTGAGGGCGTGTAAGCCGGGCCCGAGGAGTAGCAAACCGGTTGCCCCAGATCCCCCTTGGGAGCCTGAGATTCAATTGTTCAGGCGGCTTATAATGCGAACAATAAGCTTACCCAGTGGGGATCGACCGCGATGACCTACGATGCCAATGGAAACACGCTCTCGGACGGCATGAACACCTACGTCTGGGATGCACGCAACCGGCTGGTGTCGGCGGACAACAATGGCGCCAGCTTCAGCTACGATCCGCTGGGGCGGCGGGTTGCGAAGACGGTGATGAGCACGACCACCAACTTCGTCTACGATGGCGTGAATCCGGTGCAGGAGTTCGGCACCAACCCCACAGCCAGCCTGCTGACCGGGGGCGTGGACGAGCGATTCCAGCGCACCTCGGCGACCGAGACGGATAACTACCTGACCGACGCGCTGGGCAGCACGGTGGCGCTGACGGATGCGACCGGAGCAACGCAGGTGCAATACAGTTACTCGCCGTATGGCAGCCAAAGCGCGACAGGCTCAACAACCAACAGCTACACCTATACCGGCCGCGAGTTCGATGGCCTCGGCATCAACTACTACCGGGCCAGATACTATAACCCGGCTACGGGAAGATTCCTGAGCGAAGATCCCAGCGGCTTCCGAGGCGGCATCAATCTCTACGCCTATGCCGGGAATAACCCGATGAGCTTCACGGATCCTTTTGGCTTGGATAAGAATTCCCGCTGGGGTGGCGGCGGTTGGGGCGGTGGCAACGGCGGCAATCCAGGCCTTACAGCTCTCGCTGACGCCCTGGGTATATACGCCGCGGTCAGCGGGAACACGCCGCTGGGGTGGGCGTCTTCGGCCACAGGTGTAGGGAATAACCCGAGTGTTCCGAATATATTATTGACTGCGGAAGCAAATTTGATCCCGCTTGTTGTTGAGGGATCAGAGGTGCCTATTGCTGTTGGTTTTGCAGCCTACGACGCAGCCGATGTCGGCAGCGACTTTGTGGTTAATCAGGTTGTGGCCCCGATTTTAGAGTCACCGCAACCGGATGAACCGGACATATGCTCAGGCTTAGGCGGCAACGGGTGTTAACTAAGCTCAGTGGAGCAGTAGCCGGAATCGCGCAACGGGAACGAAAGAGGGGCTATTCATGCCTGATTTGGACTCACTTCTAAGCCCGCCGTATATTTACTTGATACTCGGGATCATCTTTTGTTCCGCGGGCGTAGCATCGACGTGTACCGGGAAAGCGTATGGACGCTATGGTGGATGGGCCTACCGCGCCAAAGAGCCGACTCAGTTTTGGTGGACAGTCGTATTATATTATCTCGCTGGTGTTCTTTCCATTGGAATCTTCTTATATAAGGTCCACGGGCCTTCAAACTGAGGGTGGGTGCCTCGGGTCCGACGGATAGCAAAACCGTGTGGCAGGTGTCCGGGACATCGGCCCTGAAGAATGACCCTGTATCATGAGGAGCCGGGTTCCCCATCCTTTCGCGTTCTTGGCGAAAGGGTGGGATCGCGATGAACCGAATGGCGGTCTATAATGCGAACAACCAGCTTGTGCAGTGGGGATCAACCGCAATGACCTACGATGCCAATGGCAACACGCTCTCGGACGGGATGAACACCTACGTCTGGGATGCACGCAACCGGCTGGTGTCGGCGGACAACAATGGCGCCAGCTTCAGCTACGATCCGCTGGGGCGGCGGGTTGCGAAGACGGTGATGAGCACGACCACCAACTTCGTCTACGATGGCGTGAATCCGGTGCAGGAGTTCGGCACCAACCCCACAGCCAGCCTGCTGACCGGGGGCGTGGACGAGCGATTCCAGCGCACCTCGGCAACCGAAACAGATAACTACCTAACCGATGCGCTGGGCAGTACGGTGGCGCTGACGGATGGCAGGTGGCCCGGTCATCAGAATCTCTATAGGCCATGAGAAGTTGTGCCCCGTTCATCACAGTTTTATCGTGATGAGCGGGTGGGGTGTCGGCGGATAGCCCACATCCGACCATCCATAGCCGACGGGGTGCCCTCTAACTCGATTCTGAGACATGGGGTATGAAAAGTCAGGCCGTTCAAATTTCTGGACATGGGAAACCACCATCCCTTCCCCGCAACTTCATGCAGAGAATTCCATGCCCCCGGCGCACCATGAAACCAGTCGGCAAAGCAGGGCAACCGGCCCCTGATGACTGATCGATCCCTGACCACCCCCTCCCCTCTACCCCCAGGGGGGATAAATTCTTTTCAAATCCTTGCAGATCATCATTCCTTCGGGATTTGGCAGACGGCCAATGTCTGAGGGGGAAGAGACAAATCGGTGCATCCGGTTTCGGATTTGTGAGCCTGAAAATCTGTCTCCGAATGAGTCTGCGGCAAACGCGAGAAAAAACTCTAGCGGTGGGCCAGCAGCAGCATCAGGACGAAAAGCGCCACGGGCACCAGCGCCAGGGCGGCGTAGAGCAGCGCCTTCGGTCCTCCCGGAAAACCGCGGCGGCCGAGCGCCGGCGGCCGAGCACTGTCTTCGACGCCCACCAGTTCCTGGTGCTCCAGCTCCCAGGCCATCTCGCTCGCGGTGGCGTAGCGGTGGCGCGGATCGCGTTCGAGAGCACGGTTGAGAATCTCCTCTAACTGCGGCGAAACCTCCGGCCTCAGCTTGCGGGCCGGTTCGGGGTCGGCCAGCAGCCGTTCGTTCATCACCGCCAGCGGATTCGACCCGCCGAAGGGCGGCTGGCCGGTGAGCATCTCGTAGAGCATCGCGCCCAGCGCGTAGATGTCGCTGCGCTGGTCGCCGCGCTGGCCCTTCACCTGCTCCGGAGAAATGTAGTCCGGGGTGCCCAGCATGGACGAAAGATTGGTAAAGGTGAGCCGCCGCGCGTCCTCTTTCATCGCAATCCCGAAGTCGATCAGCTTGATCCGGTCCTCGTCGTCCACCATGATGTTTTCAGGCTTCAGATCGCGATGCACCACGCCGTGCTTGTGCATGTAGTCCAGCGCGTCGCAGATGCCGAGCGTGAGGCCGACGGCCCGGCTGAGGGGCAGCCGCGGTTGCTGGTTCAGAATCGACCGCAGCAGCCGCCCATCCACCCACTCGATCACCATGTAGAGCCGGCTGCGATTCACTCCGTCGAAGGCCTTCACCACGCCGGGGTGGTCCAGCTCCTGGCCAATCTGCTGCTCCCGCTTGAAGCGCTCGACGAGAACTGGGTCGGCCTCCAATTCCGGGTGGGGAACCTTGATGGCCACCTGCTTTCCGTCCTCGATGTCGGTGGCCTTGAAGAGTGTCGCCATGCCGCTGCGCGCAACCATCGCGTCCAGGCGGTAGTGGTCCAGCATATCTCCGGCTTCGAGTGTCGTCATGGGTTCGTACAGCATAACAACTCAAGTCTTTCATGCAAAACATAAGAAAACCCTCAGGAGAATCAAAAGAAACTGCAATCGTTCCCGGCAGCGGCCCGCGAGAAATGGGGCGAAAGCGCACCGAAAATCCCGGCCGAAAAGAGCCATTTTGCTAAGATGATCCCAGAATGGTTCAGTCTTTCGTGCATAACCTGGATGGTTTGCTGAGTTCGGCGGTCATTCTGTGCGCAGCCGTTCTGATCGCGCTGCTGGCCCATTTTGTTATTTTCCGGCTGCTTCGGCGCTATGCTCTGCGGACGCGCTCTGTGCTCGGCCAGTCACTGCTGAAGTATGGCCGCGGGCCGACCCGCTGGATCTTTCCTCTTCTCGCTGTGCTCGCCGTCCTGCCCAGCCTTTCTTTTCCCCCCATTGTGATGTTGGCTCTCGGGCACATCACCGGCATCGGGCTGATTGCTGCCATCGCCTGGCTGGTGATCCTGTTCATCGATGTCCTGTCCGATATCATCGCCGGGCGCTATCGCGTCGACGTCGCCGATAACCTGATTGCGCGGCGCGTTCACACGCAGTTCGAGATGCTGCGCCGCATCCTGATGGTGGTGGTGGGCATCGTCACGCTGTCCATCATGCTGATGACCTTCCCAGAGATCCGGCAAATCGGCGTGAGCCTTCTGGCTCGGCGGGGCTGGCCACGCTGGTGATCGGCATGGCCATGAAGGGCACGCTGTCGAATTTGATTGCGGGCGTGCAGATCGCCTTCACGCAGCCGTTCCGGCTGGAAGACGTGGTGATCGTCGAAGGCGAATGGGGATGGATCGAAGAGATCGGCACCATGTATGTCGTGGTCCGGATCTGGGATCTGCGAAGGCTGGTGCTGCCGCTTTCCTATTTTCTGGACCACCCTTTTCAGAACTGGACGCGCACGAGCTCCCGGATTCTCGGCAACACCACCGTTTATGCCGACTACACCGTTCCCGTGGAGGAACTGCGGGGCGAGCTGCGCAGGATCTGCGAGTCCACCAAGCTGTGGCGGGGTGAAGTCTGCGCTCTGCAAGTGACCGACGCCACCGAGCGCACCATTCAGCTCCGCGCCCTGATGGACGCGAATAATTCGAGCGACGCCTGGGACTTGCGCTGCCTGGTGCGCGAGAGGCTTATCGAGTATCTGCAGAAGAGGCACCCGGAGAGCCTGCCGCGCATTCGGGGCGAGGTGGCGGGTGTCTTTTCAGGCCAGCAGGCCGGCCACGAACCAGAATAAGCCGCATCGGGCGCCGGCTCTGCGCAGGGCGGAATGTTGGCTTGCCCTTCGCTATTGCCGTCGCAACTCCTTATACTGGAAGTGCGTCCAATACGGCGAGGCTGACGTGGGGGTTGCCGTTTTGGCTGGAATGATCGCCGATTCTTCATGAACGACAGCGATCTGTTTTGCACTTTGCAGCGTAGCGCGGAATTTGGTACGCTCAGGCAATCTTCAAGCTGAGGAAAAGGAGATTTTCATCATGGCAGAAGAAAACAAGATCAACGGTCTGGCGTGGTTTGTGGCCGGATTAGGCGTTGGCGCACTGGTGGGGATTCTTTATGCCCCCAAAAGCGGCAGCGAGACCCGGGAAGACCTGATCACGGGCGCCCGGGAGGGAACCGAATACCTGCGCAACCGCACCCGTCAAGTTGCCGAGCAGGTTGGCGGCCTGGTGGACAAGAGCAAGGAGCACGTAGGCGAGTATGTGGATCGCGGACGCGCGCAGTGGGAAGAGTTCGTCGAGCGCGGCAAGAGCCTGGTTTCCGAGCAGACCGGGCGGGTAGGTGCGGCCGTAGAGGCAGGACGGCAGGCTTACAGCGCTCCTCCGGCTCCCACCGAACCCACGGATCTCTGATGCGGCGTTTTCTCCCGGCTCTGAGCCCCGCCTGCATTCCAGACCGGGCTCAGAGAGGTTGATCATCCGCCCTGAGCAGGCGAATGGGTGAAAGTATGCGGCTCGACGGCCGGCTCGGGAGTCCACTCTCCTGCCCGGTCTGGCGAGTGCAGAAGGGAACACAACCCCGAGCCCGGGAATCCGAGCCGGAGACAGGCTGTACGAGACCACTCCGATGCCAAAATTGGACAATCAAACCGTTCTGATCGCCTTGATCGCTGTAACCGGCCTGGCCGCGCTGCTGCAGACTTTCATCCTGCTGGCAATTTTCTTCGCCTTGCGCAAAGCGGCCCGCACTTTCCGCGAAGAAAGAGAGAAATTA
>CAWBHO010000073.1:0-29333 GCA_963788415.1 uncultured Acidobacteriaceae bacterium
AATGATATACCCTGGGAAAGTTCCAGTTGTGTCTCCCTCGTCCTGTCCTACTTTGGCAGCCTCGATCTGGGCGGAAAACCCCTCGATTAATTCCTGTTTGGGTCGTAGCTTGTTCTTCTCTTTATCGAGCGAAGCGACTAGCTTTTGAAGATTCTTTGCTCGCTCAACCTCGGCTGCTCTTTGTCGTGCAATCTCGCTGCGGACCTGAAGCAACGCCCAGAACAACGCTCTTCTTGAACCTGCTCCTTGTTGGCGGAGACCGGTATCAGCAGCCCCCTCAATAAATCGAATGCTGGAGCCATCAATTAGAGCCTTCGTCGCATCAAGTGCAGGCGGATCAATCCCTATCTTTATGTTGATGCTGAGGTCCGGGAACACACCAGAAATCCCCGAGCCAACCCGTTCTCCAACTCGATTGATCTCATCTTGGTACGCTGCGACAGGTTCCTTAGTCGATTCAGCGACGGCCTCAAGTGCTTTCTTGAGAGCCGAACCCTCAGTTCCCTTCAATAATTCCAACTGCTTTGCGATGGGTTCAAGTATAAGTTTCATCAATATATCATGCTCGCCAACGGAGTCCTTCAGCGCATCAATTCTCAATGGCTGAGGCAGTCGAGAGTTAAAGACGTTGTCCGCTCCCCCTGCCTTCTCGTCGCTATCCCAGTCGCCAGCCCCATCTTTCAGTTCGGGATTCCAGGTTTGTCGTTCGGGCTTGGCAGAGGTCTTCCACTGCCAACGGCTGCGAACGATCCTCAGCTTGCCTTGAATGATCTTCCATTTCTCATCGACATTCTCGATTCCCTCCGGAATATGAACCGAAAGTTCAACTTCAGGGCACTCACCCTCTGGTGTCCACTGGCAACGGTCCTGCTCACTCAAAGCTTTGCTGGATTGGGCTAGCTCGTACGCTCGCAAAATAGTCGACTTACCTGTGTTATTTCTTCCTACAAGACAGACTATGTCGTCGAGTTGAACAGTCACACCCTGCGGACCGATGCAACCAAGATTTCGAAGTTTGATGCTCAACAACTTTGAACGGTCACTCATGAAGTTTTTCACCATTCTGATTGCATCGCGGTAGATGTCGTACGGAATCATACACCCTGAGCGGATGGTCCCAAGGCGGGTGGCCCAGAACTGCAGTCAGTCGAACTTACAACTCCGGGCGCCCCAGCCCCAGATTTTCGCTCCTGAGATCAACGCATCAAACCAGCACCAGCCGAACCCGCCGGCCCACCGCCGTTGCCGCCCTCTGCACCGTGTCCAGTTGCACCTTGTCGTTCTCCGGGTCGAGCAGCTTGTCCAGATGCGCGCGGCTGGTTCCCATGCGCCGCGCCATCTCCGCCTTGGTCATGCCCTGCTCCTCCATGGCCTTCTGCACCTGCCACGCCAGAACCCGCTTGACCGCGTAGTTGGTCGCGTCCTCGTAGAGCCCCTCTTCCTTGAGAAAATCCTCCAGCGAAGAGCCAATGTGCAGATTGCGTTTCATCCCTCAACCTCCTTCTGCCGCGCGCGGGCCAAATCCATCTCCGATGGCGGCGTCTTCTGCGTCTTCTTGATGAACCCATGCAGCAGGACCATCGAGCCCTGGGCAGCGCAAAAGAGGACGCGGGCCATCCGATTGCCCCCCAGCCGGCTGCGAACCTCCCAAAGCCCGCCGCCAAGCGGCCTGCAAAGGGGCATTCCCACCGGCCAGCCCATCTCTACCAGGCGAAGGTCGCGCCCAAGAATCTGCCGATCCTCTGCCGGCAACTCTTTGAGCCACTCCCGCACCGGCTCAGAGCCCGCCTTTGAGCGGTAGAAAGCAACGGCCAGCTTCTTGTCATCGACCACGCCGGAGGCCTCTCACTTGAGAGTGTACCTCACAAAGTACATCGTGGACAATGAAATCGCAGCCCGGCCCTCGATTTGAAGACGAAAAGACCATACGCCCTGTCTGCCTATGATGCGCTGGAAGGCGAGTTTGCCCTGGCATCGGCCCTGATCAAGGCGCGCGCCGATGCGGATATGACTCAGGAGCAGGTTGCCGAGGCGATGGGGACGACGCAGGCCGTCATCGCGCGCCTCGAAAGCGGCCGCGTGCTGCCCTCGACGCGCACCCTGCAACGATTTGCCAAAGCCACCCGCACGCGCTTGCACATCCGCTTCGCCCGTTGAAGCGCTTCTCGGCGAATGTCCCAGGCCCCAGTCCGTCCGCCGGCCGCATCTTCACCGTAAAATGGAAACCAGGGCACGAAGACGGAAAACAGCAGGCTGACGTGACTCACGACACCATCACCATCTCGCCGGGACCGCGCCTTCGAGCAGCCCTGATGCTGGCGGTCGTGGCGGACTTGCTCCAGATTGCCGTCTTCCCGTTCTTTGTCGAAGGAGCGGAATCGCCGGTGGAGGACGTGCTCGATCTCGGCATCGGCGCGATGCTGACATACCTGCTCGGCTGGCATTGGGAGTTTTTGCCCTCATTCGCTGCCAAGCTCTTGCCGGGAGTCGATCTGGTTCCCTTCTGGACGTTGGCGGTGATCAACGTCTATCGCAAGCAGAAACGAATCGCAGTCACCATGGAAGCAAGTCGCGGGCAAAGCCCGGAGCGGGCCGACCCGCAGAGTTAGCAAGGGAGAGTTACCGGTGATCAGTCAGATTACAGTGGATACGAATTTATGCGAGAGTGACGGAGCCTGCGTGGCCGTTTGTCCGGCCCGTTTCCTTGCTCTCAACAAAGAGGGATTTCCTGAAGAGGTTGCCGGGCGCAACTGCATCTTGTGCGGCCACTGCGTTGCGGTCTGTCCCCGCGATGCTCTGGTTCACTCCGGTCTGCCGCAGGAGCCTTTCTTGCCTTCCACTAGAAAGCTTCCGGCTCCGGAGGCGATTGACAGCTTTCTCATGAGCCGGCGTTCGGTGCGCGAGTTCAAAGACAAGCCCATCGCCAGAGAAACATGGAATGCGTTGCTCGATGTGGCGCGCCGCGCGCCCACGGCGTCGAACTCTCAGAAGCTGCACTGGATTGTCGTCGAAGATCGAGCCAAGGTTCAAGCCTTGTCCGCGGAGGTCATGAACGGGATGCGCGCGCTGGGCACCAGTCCGGCCATGATCGAGCAGTGGGAAGGCGGATACGACTTTATCCTGCGCGGAGCCCCGGCGGTGGTCGTGGCTTGTGCGCCGGCCGATTATGGCTGGGGAAAACAGGATTGCGCCATCGCCCTGACCTTTCTTGAGCTGGCTGCCGAGGCCCGCGGACTGGGAGCGTGCTGGACTGGCTACCTGACCCGCGTCGCCGCTGTTCATGCGCCTGTCTGCCGTGCGCTGTCGGTTCCGGAAGGATATGTCATCCACGGTGGACTTATGCTGGGCGAGCACAAATATTCGTACCGGCTTGTACCTCCCAGAAAGCCACTCAGCGTGCAGTGGATTTAGAATGAGGCGTCCTTTCCGTGCACCAATCAACAACATCGAGCCATCACTTGAGCCCGCGCTCGACGGCGTGTACGCTCCGCCGGGCGCGGGCTCAAGATAGCCTGAAGAATTCCGTTGAATGAGAGGAAGTTACCATGCCGGCCTATGAATATCAGTGTGATGCATGCGGAAACCGCTTCGAGCAGCGGCAGAAAATGTCCGATCCAGCGATGGACTCCTGCCCCGGTTGCGGCGGCGCGGTGAAGAGGCTGATCAGCGGCGGGGCGGGCGTCATCTCCAAGGGGGGTGGAGGCTGCTCCACGGAGCCGGGCTCAAATTGCTGCCTTGGTGGCGCCCCCTGCTGCGGCGAGGGCGGCGGTTGCGGCGGTGGGCAGTTCTGCCATCAGTAGGTAGCGATTCCGTGCTTCCTGTATGCGCGGATTGGCCTCATGACGCGGGGGAAAATCCTGCGTGCTGTCTCTGCGCGCCTGATTTCTTAAGTGACATTTTCCATTCCCGGTCCCAAGGGCGGGATCTGGGGCATCCAGAGTTGATACAAAAACAGCCCTGTCAGCCGAGCTCGGCGCCGGCCTCGGACTCCCGCTCAATCGAATAGTGCAGGATCTCGGCGGCAATTCCTGTTAACTGCTTCGAAGGATTGTCGGTGCGGAGCACGCGGCCCTCGCAGCGAATCAAGCAATGCGAAGAAAGAGCTATCTCCGGGGGTAACTCCACTTGAAACTCAATCTCGTCGTCAATCAGCATACTATCGGCAGACTCTATATAAAAATAAACTCCCCGGTTGCTCAAGTCCCTGGTAAAGCATGAAATTTCGCGCTTTCCGATCGTCACAGTTAGAGGCGCATTCAACTCAAAACGCTGGCTTCCTCGCCGATCTCGTGCCGATTGCAAGTTGCCGCTCATAAATCCCTTTCCAAAAAGACAAGACAACCAAGCCGCACAGTGGAAGGTTGCGCTCTCGTTCCGGCTTCAGGGCGCTGAAAGGGGCCAATCCCGCACTTGCAGTGGCAGTCCGCAAGAAAGGTGGGCGCGAAGAACCGGCGAACTTGCGAGAGGATTGCGTCCCTCGATTTTCGGCGAGGGGAGTCGCGCGCCCTGGAGTGACCTTCATTTAAGCAATCTCAATGCCAAATGAATTGTCTGTAATTGTTGATGTTGCACCCCACTCAAAGTGCCATTGTGCAATTGTTTGCGCAGCGTGTGGGAAGAATCTGGACATTCGGGTCTGGCCGCTTTCCCTTGCCGGGCACGAGGACCGGGCCGGAGCAAAAGTCGCCTGCAATCGATCTGCGCCGACCTGAGCACGGCGGCATCGGGCAAGAAAATTCTGCACGGATCCCCTCTTTCGACCTCTCGACTGCGCGCGGGATTCTTCCCCGTCCTGGCTCGCGTTTGGCGGGAAGAACGGAGATGAACCGGCTTTTCAGGGGAATTCCCGCACGGGGGACGAATTTCCTTGGGCGCAGTATAATTCTGTGCGGCTTGGAACTGGACGAAAAGCAGCTTCTTCCACCACAGTTTGCCGGCCTGGCCGGCATCGAGGAGCGTCGGTCATCATGACACAATCCACTCAATACGAATTGCGACTGGCTACCCGCATGGCGCGGCTGGGCACCGAAACTGCTTTTGAAGTTCTGAACAAGGCCAAGGCGCTCGAAGCCCAGGGCAAGAGCATCATTCACCTGGAAATCGGAGAGCCCGATTTCGACACGCCATCCAATGTGGTGGAAGCGGCCGTGGATGCGCTGCACAAGGGTTGGACCCACTACGGTCCCTCCGCCGGTCTGCCCGCTCTGCGCCAGGCCATCGCCAAGCTATATCAGCCGCACGCGCGGCATCACGGTCACGCCCGAAGAGGTGGTCGTCGTTCCCGGCGGAAAGCCCATCATGTTCTACGCCATCCTGGCGCTGATTGATGAAGGCGATGAAGTCATCTATCCCAATCCCGGTTTTCCCATCTACGAGTCGATGATCAACTACATGGGCGGCAAAGCCGTTCCCATCCAACTGCGCGAGGAACGCGATTTCACGCTCGATGTAAACGAGTTGCCCGCGCTGATTACCGATCGCACCAAGCTCATCATTCTCAATTCTCCGCAGAACCCCACCGGCGGCGTCATGCCTCGCAAAGACATCGAGCAGGTGGCCAAAATCATCGGCGACCGCAATATCCTTGTGCTTTCGGATGAGATCTATAGCCGCCTGCTCTTTGAAGGCGAGCACTTCTCCATCTTCGGCGTGCCCGGCATGAAGGAACGCACCATCATTCTCGATGGCTTCTCCAAGACCTATGCCATGACCGGCTGGCGCATGGGCTACGGCGTGATGCGCGCCGACCTGGCCACGCACATCACCCGCCTGATGACCAACTCCAACTCCTGCACGGCCAGCTTTACGCAGATGGCGGGAATCGAAGCGCTGCGCGGCAATCAGGCTCCGGTCCTGCGGATGTGCGCCGAGTTCAAGCGGCGTAGCGAAGCCTTTGTGGCCGGGCTGAACAAGATCAAGGGCTTTTCCTGCCGCCAGCCCAAGGGCGCCTTTTACGTCTTTCCCAACATCACCGGGACGGGATGGAAGTCCAAGCCGCTGGCCGACGCGCTGCTCGAGCAGGCCGGCGTGGCGGCGCTTTCCGGCACCGCGTTTGGAGCCTTCGGTGAGGGCTACCTGCGCTTCAGCGTGGCCAATTCGATGGAGAACCTGGAGATGGCTCTGGAACGCATCGATCAATGGACCAGGCAGAATCTCTAGGAATCCGTTGAAGGACTTACGGACGGAATTTCTGCTTTGAAAGGGCACGGCCGGGTGCCCCATCCTTGCCGCGTATTTGTTTTTGCGGCAAGGGTGGGATTCCCTGCGGCCCGTTCTTCTTAATCCCAAGTCGCATCGCGCGCTCAACTTCCGCGCAAAGGAGAAGACCATGGCCCTCAGGGATTCCGCCACCGGGAAAATAATCCGGGATTATTCAATCGAACAACTGAAAGACGCCGCCAACCTGATGCGCGGCTATGACCTGGTGGCGCTCTCGGCAGCCGGTTCGGGCCACGCCGGCGGCACGCTCTCGGTGATGGATATTGCCGCCGCGCTCTACCTCCGCGTCGCCAACCACGATCCCCGAACCCTTCGTGGCCCGATCGCGACCGCATCGTCTGGTCGGCCGGGCACAAGGCTCCGGCGCTCTACCTCGGCCTGGGCTTCGCCGGATTCTACGAGCTGGACGAGGTGGTGACGCTGCGCAAGCTGCACTCCCGCTTTCAGGGCCATCCGCACTGGCTCAAACTGCCCGGCGTCGAAGTCTCCTCGGGATCGCTGGGCCAGGGTCTGAGCATCGCCGTGGGCATGGCGCTGGGGGCCCGGCTGGATGAAAAAGGACACAAGATTTACTGCATCCTGGGCGACGGCGAGCAGCAGGAGGGCCAGGTTTGGGAAGCGGCGATGGAGGCTGGACACTTCAAGCTGGACAACCTCATCGCCATCATCGACTGCAACCGCCTGCAGATCGACGGCTGGGTCAAGGACGTGATGGAAGTCCAGCCGCTCGACGACAAATACGCCGCCTTCGGATGGGAAGTGCTCCACGTCGATGGCCACGACATGGGCCAATTGGTCGCGGCCTTCGAAAAAGCCAGAGCGGTCCAGGGCAAGCCGGTGGTCATCCTGGCCGACACGGTCAAGGGCAAAGGCGTCAGCTTCATGGAGAATGTGGCCGGCTGGCACGGCAAGGTGCCGAACCTCGAAGAACTGGACGCAGCGCTCAAGGAAATGGGGCTCAACGAGCGAATTCCGGTGGAAAAATTACTGGAAAAGGCGAAGAGCTACCAGGCTGAGATCGATCGCGAGCTGGAAGCGAAAATGCCCAGATTTTCGCGCGATTTCTGGTGGAACGCGGGCGATGCGATGAAGGTCAAGATGGAGCCTACGCGCAAGGGCTTCGGCCAGTCGCTGGCCGCGAACGGCGACGACGAGCGCGTGGTTTGCCTGGGATTGGACATCTCCGGATCGATCACCATCAGCGATTTTTATGCCGGCAAACCGGAGCGCAAGAAGCGCTGGATGAGCCTGGGCATCGCCGAGCAATCGGCCACGGCGGCGGCCGTGGGACTGGCCAAGGAAGGCAAGCTG
Source organism: uncultured Acidobacteriaceae bacterium (assembly GCA_963788415.1). Taxonomy (GTDB): domain Bacteria; phylum Acidobacteriota; class Terriglobia; order Terriglobales; family Acidobacteriaceae; genus Telmatobacter. Next base: position 7,531 of record CAWBHO010000073.1, read on the forward strand.
CCGGTGATGGGTTCCTACGCCACATTTTCCGCGGCGCGCAACCTGGACCAGATCCGCGTCTCGATCTGCTACGGAAACTTCAACGTCCTGATTGCCGGCGCCCACGCGGGAGTCTCGGTGGGCCCGGACGGCGCCACGCATCAGGCTCTCGAAGACCTGTTCGCCATGCTCGGGCTGCCGAATATGACGGTCGTCGTGCCCTGCGACATCGTCGAAGCACGCAAGGCCACGGCCTGGCTGCTGCTTGAACAGCGGGGACCGAAGTATATCCGCCTGGCGCGCGAGGCCACGCCCATTGTCACCGACGAGAAGACGCCTTTTGTCTTCGGCAAGGCCAACGTAATTCGCCTGCGCACCGAAGCGGCCGATTTCGCCGACGCCTTCGAGACTTGTCTGGCTTCCGAGTACAAAAACGAGTCGGAGGATCTGAGCATCCTGGCCTGCGGGCCGATGGTTCCCGAGGCGATGCGCGCGGCCCGCATCCTGAAGCTCGATTACGGCTACGAGACGCGGGTCGTGAACCTGCACACGCTCAAGCCCATCGACGCCGAGGCCGTGGTGCGCGCGGCGGCAGAGACGGGCATCGTGGTGACCGCCGAAGAGCACCAGATCGGCGCTTTGGCGGGCGTCGTCAGCAGCATTCTCACCTCGAGCGAGCAGCTCTACGGCAAGCCGCTGATCACCGGAGCGATTGGCGTCAAAGACCGCTTCGGCGACTCCGGCGCACCCTGGGAACTGGTCAAGGAGTTGGAGGTGAGCGCCGAACACATTGCCCGCAAAGCGGTCGAGCTGATGGCCATCAAAAAGAAGTAATTCCGCCGGGAATTCCCATCCTCGCCCCGCACTTCGCCGCGAGGTTGGGAAAACGAGAGTTCGCGATGAAATAGGATGGGTTGATGGCGGCTCTTCTGGAGATTCGCGGGTTGCGGATTCGCTTTGCGGCGGCCCAGGCGGTGCGCGGGGTGAGCCTGCGGATCGACGAGGGCGAAGTGCTGGGGCTGGTGGGCGAGTCGGGATCGGGAAAAAGCGTGACGGCGCTGGCCATCCTGGGCCTGCTGGGCTCTTCGGCGCGGGTTGAGGGGCAGATCTTGTGGCACGGCGCAGGAGCGGATGGCCGCGAGGAAGCCGCCGCCAGCAGCAGCACGCGCGGCACAACCGCAATCGACCTTCTGCGGCTGCCGGAGGCCGCGCTCAGGCGGGTGCGAGGCCGGCAGATCGCCATGATCTTCCAGGAGCCGATGACGGCGCTCAATCCGGTGATGACCATTGGCCGCCAGGTGGCCGAGTGCGCCGAGGCGCATTCTCCCTCCTGGACCGGGCGCGAGTCCAGGCGGCAGGCCATCGCCGCGCTCGAAGCGGTGGCGATTCCCGACGCCGCGCGCCGCTACGGAGACTATCCGCACCAGTTTTCAGGCGGGCAGAGGCAGCGGATTCTGATCGCCATGGCGCTCATCAACCGGCCGCGGCTGCTGATTGCCGACGAGCCCACGACCGCGCTGGATGTGACCGTGCAGGCGCAGGTGCTGGAGCTGCTGAAGGATTTGCAGCGCCAGCATGGATTGGCCATGCTCTTCATTTCCCATGATTTGGCCGTGGTGGGCCAGGTAGCGAGCCGGATTGCGGTCATGCGCTCGGGGCTGATCGTCGAAACCGGGCCCAGCCAGCGCCTGCTGACCGCGCCCGAGCACGAATACACGCGCAGCTTGCTGGCCGCCGTGCCCACGCTGCGCACCGACCGCAACCGGCCGCTGGCCATGGTGGCCGGTCAGGAAACCGCCAGGAAAACCCAGTAGAGCAGCCCGGAGAGCAGCGCCGCCGCCGGCAGCGTGAAGATCCAGACAGCCGCGATATTGCGCACAGTGGAGAAGCGCAGGCCGCTGCCGTTGGCGGTCATGGTGCCGGCCACGCCGGAGCTGAGAATGTGGGTGGTCGAGACCGGCAGGCCAAATCGGGTGGCGGCGAAGATCGTGCCCATGGCCACCAATCCGGCGCTGGCCCCCTGCGCATAGGTCAGGTGCTTCTTGCCGATCTTTTCGCCCACCGTGATCACCACGCGCTTCCAGCCGATCATGGTGCCCAGGCCAAGCGCCAGCGCCACAGCCACTTTGACCCAGTCGGGTATGAACTTGGTGGACCGGTCGAGCTTGCCCCGGTAATCGGCGAGAGTAGCGGCTTCCTGGGCGGTAAAGCCTGGATTGTGGTTCCTGGCCATCAGCCGCAGCGCCTCGCTGATCACATACATGTCGTTGCGGACTCGGGTCTGGTCCTGGGCCGGAATGGATTTGAAGATCTTGTACACCGTCAGCTCTTGATTCACGTCCTCGACCAGCTTGCGCACTGCGAGAACGGTGTCCGGCCGAAGATGCCCCGTGCCGATGTAGCCGGTGACCGCGGTGCGGGGGTCGGGGCTGGGGGTGCCGGCCGGGTCGGCATACCGGCCGAGAATCTGGTCGGCCTGCTCGGAGACTGCGATCAAAGCCTGCATCTCCTGCGCGCTGAAGGAGTGGTTGAGCGCGTAGGCGGCCGGGACGGTGCCGATCAGGATCAGCATGATCAAGCCCATCCCCTTCTGCCCGTCATTCGATCCGTGAAAGAAGCTGACCCCGGTACAGGTGAGCACCATCAGAATGCGGATGGGCCAGGGCGGCGGTTGGTTGTTTTTGGGCGCCTCGTAGAGGGAGGGATACTTGATCGCCTGCTTGGAAACGTAGAGCAGCAGCCCGGCGCAGACAAAGCCCAGGAACGGCGAAATCAGCAGCGCTTCGAGAACCTTGCCAGCCTGGCCCCAATCCACTCCGGCGGCTCCCAGGTGAGCGTGCATCATCTGGTTGGCGATGCCCACGCCGATCATGGAGCCAACCAGCGTGTGCGTGCTCGAGGCCGGCAGCCCGAACCACCAGGTGCCCAGATTCCACAGGATGGCGGCAATCAGCAGGGCGAAGACCAGGGCAAAGCCGGCTCCTGAACTGATCTGAAGAATCAGGTCGACCGGCAGCAGCGCGATGACCGCGAAGGCTACCGCGCCGGAGGAGAGCAGCACCCCGGCCAGGTTGCAGAACCCCGACAAAATGACGGCCAGGTTCGGCTCCATCGAATGGGTGTAGATGACCGTGGCGACGGCGTTGGCCGTGTCGTGGAAGCCGTTGACGAATTCGAAGCCCAGCGCGATCAGCAGCGCCACAGCCAGCAGAAGGTAAGATCCGAAGCTGGCGGCTGCGACCGTGTCAAGATCCCTGGTCAAGTGAAAGGCAATGTAGGATAGTCCGCCGCCCATGGCCAGCAGGATCAATGCAATGCTCGCGCGGCTGTTTGCCGCCTTCAATTTGCCGTCGAGCAGAGATGCACTTGCAGGCATTGCTTTCACCGTAGCCGACCCATCGGCCATCAGAGTTCACCCATGCGGCCGGAGAGATTCCGGGCACGCCTGAGCCTCCCGAGCCGAGACTGGGAAAAAAGATGTCGAAACAAAGAAAAAGGGGATCGCCTGTGGCGGGAGACGACCGAGCCGGATAAATTGGCGTCCATAAAACCCCAACAACCGCATCTTCGGGCAGTTGTTCGCGCAGCCAAGCTGGAATTTACCTGACTGAAACAATTCTACCCGGCCCCAGAAGGCTTGAAAAGGGACAAACACCGCGGCTGTGGGAAACCGGTACCGGAGGCAAACAGGCCGTCCGGCTCGTCCATCAGCCGTTCCGAGGGCTTCGTTTCCCCTTCAGCCGCACCCCGCTCCGCACGGCAAGCGCATCCGGCCTCACGCCACGGAGCAGGGCCGCCGGTTAGAAGCCGCTGGCCACCAGCCAGGCTTCCGTCAGGTCGAGCTTGGGCTTGCTGCCGGCAAGCAGTTGGGCGTGCGCCAGTTTCACCAGCACATCCGCCTCCACGTTCACCGGAGCGCCCAGGGCGAGCGAATGCAGGTTGGTCCGCCAATACGTCAGGGGCAGAATCGCGACGGTGATCGCCTCGCCGTCGAAGCTGGCGATGGTCAGGCTGATGCCCTCGATGGCCACCGAGCCCTTGTGGACCATCCAGGGGCGCACGTTCTCAGGAACCTTGACTTTGAGGGTCCAGTCGGTGGTTTCCCGGCTGAATTCCGGGCTGGAGGCGGAGATGACCGGGTCAAGGGCTGTCATGGTGCCGCAGCAGTCCACGTGGCCCTGCACGATGTGGCCGCCCAGCGGACTGCCCGCGGCGGTGGGCAGCTCCAGATTGACCTTGGCGCCTGCGGTGAGCGCGCCCAGCGAGGTGCGGTCCAGCGTCTCCTGCGCCAGGTCGGCGTGAAAATAGGTTGGGTCCACGTCGAGAGCGGTCAGGCAGACGCCGGAAACCCCCAGTGAATCGCCCTCGCGCAGCCGTCCGGCCAGGCCGGGAGCCTCAATCGTGATCCGCCGCACTCCGCCCGTGCTCTTGAGCCCCACCAGCGTGCCGGTCTGTTCGATGATGCCTGTAAACATAGCTTCATTCTAAGGGATCGGGAAACGCGGCGGAAAGTGCGCATTCCCGGGACGCGCCCTTGGGGTGGCCAGGAAGGCCGCTTTTGTGACTCCGGCCCCCTTCGCTGTTACACTTCCCTCTCAGAGAAGAAAATTCCACCGAGATTTTCAGCAACCACTGGGAGGCTTGCCTTGCCCGAGTTTCAGCCCTTTGTTCCAGCCGGGGAGACCCGCCCCGAGTTCACGATCCGCGCCTTGCTGCTTGGCTCCTTCTTCGGTATCGTCTTCGGCGCCGTGACGGTTTATGTCGGACTGAGAGCCGGGCTCACGGTGGCCGCATCGATCCCCATCGCGGTGTTGTCCATCAGTATTTTGCGCGCCTTCGGCCGGGCCTCGATTCTCGAAAACAACATTGTCCAGACCACAGGCAACGCCGGCCAGTCGATCGCCTCGGGCGTCCTGTTCACCCTGCCGGCGCTGGTCTTTCTCGGCTTCAACCTCGAGTATTCCCGCATCTTCATGCTGGCGCTGATCGGCGGCTGGCTGGGCGTGCTGTTCATGATTCCGCTGCGCCGCCAATTGATCGTCCAGGAGCACGGTTCCCTGCCCTATCCCGAAGGCACGGCCTGCGCCGACGTGCTGATTGCCGGCGAACGCGGAGGCTCCTTTGCCAGCCGCGTTTTTCTCGGCCTCGGCCTGGGCGGCTTGTACACCTTCTTCCAGAACGACAATCTCTTCAAAGCCTGGCCGGGCTCACCGGAGTACAGGCCGGACTTCGGCCCCCAGCACGTGCTCAAAGGCGCGGCCATCAACGCCGACGCGACTTCGGAGTACCTCGGCGTGGGCTACATCATCGGCCCGCGCGTGGCGGGCATCATCTTTGCCGGCGGCGTTTTTTCCTGGCTGGTGATCATGCCGCTCATCTACTTCTTCGGCAAGGAACTGGGCCATCCCGTCTACCCTGGCGATGTGCCCATCGCGCAGATGAGCCCCAGCGACATGTGGGCCGCCTACATCAAGCCCATGGGTGCCGGAGCCGTGGCCGCCGCCGGGCTCATCACCCTGCTCAAAACGCTGCCCACCATCTTCGGCGCGCTCACCTCGGGCTTCAAAAACATCAAGGCCGGCGCGGCCAGCGCGAAGGCCAAACCGGTCCGCACCGAAGACGATCTTTCCATGACCTTCGTGCTCATCGGCTCGCTGCTGATCGCCGCCTGCATGTTCCTCTTTCTGGAGTTCAAGCCCGTCCCTGGCGCGCTGGTCGGCTGGAAGGCGAACCTGGCCGCATCCCTGCTGGTGGTGGTCTTCGGATTCTTGTTCGTCACCGTCAGTTCGCGCATTGTGGGCCTGGTTGGCTCCTCGGCCAGCCCGGTCTCCGGCATGACCATCGCCACGCTCATGGCCACCTGCGCCATCTTCCTCTTGCAGGGCTGGTCCAGCCCCGCATTCGGCGCACTGGCCATCACCATCGGCGGCGTGGTCTGCATCGCCGCATCCAACTCCGGCGACACCTCGCAGGATCTCAAGACCGGCTATCTGGTCGGCTCCACGCCCCGCCTCCAGCAGATCGCGCTGATGATCGGCGTGGTCGTCTCCACCGTCGTCATCGGCTTCACCCTCAACCTGATGAACAGCGGCTTGCAGGAGTTTCACGCGCTCGCCGAGCCGTGGAACATCAGCGCGCCGCACCCCGGCGTCACCGTGGAACCAAACACCGAGGGCCTGCCGCAGGAGATACGCGTGGAGGGTCTGAACCACACCACCACGGTCCATCCGCGGTCTGAATACACGGTCCTCAACGCCATCGGCTCCACGGAGTTACAGGACGGAAAGTACCTTTACTCGCCGGCCGACGGCAAGATTGAAGTGCAGTGGGTGCAGGGCATCGGCAGCGCCAGCGCGCCCGCGCCGCAGGCCCGGCTCATGGCCACGGTCATCAACGGCATTCTGAGCCGCAAGCTGCCCTGGGGACTGGTGCTGCTCGGCGTCGCGCTGGTCATCGGCGTCGAACTGCTCGGCGTCCGCTCGCTCACCTTCGCCGTCGGCGCGTACCTGCCCATCGGAACCACCCTGCCAATCTTCATCGGCGGCGTCGTCCGCTGGCTGTCCGACCAGCACCTGAAGAAGACCGGAGAAGATGCCGCGGCCGAGAGTGAAATCTCTTCCGGCTCGCTCTACGCCTCTGGCCTGATCGCCGCCGGAGGCATCGTCGGGCTGCTCGGCGTCGGTCTCAAGCTCTACGAAACCACCACCGACCGCGGCGACATTCTCAACTTTCCGCACACCTTCCTGGACCAGGACTGGGTCTCGGTGGTGGCCTTCGCGGCGCTGGCGTTTTCGCTCTACTACTTTGCCCGCAAGCCGCTGAAGAAGTAAGACCGGCTTGCCCGCGGGACAGGGCGTTTTCGAACTGACTGTTTGCGGTCGAAACAGACATCCGTGGTCTCCCATCCATTGCGCGATAAAACCTGCGCAATGGATGGGGCACGGTGCTTCTATTTAAGAGCGGATCAATAACGGCAGATGCTTCAGCCCTTCAACACCATCTCGACCGTCTGAATATCCACCAATCCATCGCATCCGTAGAGCGCCGGAAGCACCTTCTCCGCAGGATACGCGCGCCGCAACTCGGCCACCTTGTCCGTGCCCGAGCGATAGGCCGGCAGATACATGCGGCCCAGCAGCGGGTGGCGTCCCCAGGCGCCGGAGAGCTTGTCGGCGCGCTCCTCGCTGACCAGAAAATCGCGCCTGAGCGTCGAGGCCACCTCCGCCTGCGGCCTTCCCTCGCCCCAGGTCATGTAAGACGACTGGTTCTTGGCATCGTCCTGCAACAGAGCCAGCAGAACGCCTATCTGCAAGTCCTCGTCCGGCAACTGGTCGACTTCTGTCACTCCATGCGCAATCAGAATCGCGTTGTTGGCGATGCCCTCGAACAGCGTGGCGGCGCGGGTGTTCATGGTGAGCACCGTGGCCTCAAAGCCAGCCTTGCCGCGCACATACAAGTCCTGCAGATAGGCGAAGGTGGTCACGTGGCCGGGAACCACCTCGTGGCTGACGAGCTGCTCGAACTCCGGATAGGAAATCTGCAGCGAGGCGTTGATCTCGTAGCTGGCTTCGTAGTGCGGCGAGCCGTCGGCGTTCCGCGCCCGCCCGATGTAGTTCATCGAGCCGGAAAACCAGGCGTCCTTGATGGCCATGAAGTCGATGTTGGCCCGCGGCACCCGGGCCAGTTCCGCGGGAAGGTACGGAACCAGATTCTTGGCGCTGAGATGGTCGAAGAGCGCGATCACCGCCGCTCCCAGCGCGCGCACCGAGGCCATGGGGCTGACGCGATCCCGGCGCCAGGCATCGACGGCCTCCAGCAGGCCGCCGGGACCGGAGACGGCGTAACCGGCGCGGCCGAGCAACTCGGCCACCCGCTCGCGCTTTTTCTCGGGATGCGAAGGCTCGGGCGGCTTGGCCGTCGAAGCCTCGACGGCGCGGGCGTAGGGCACCGGGTCGCCCTTTCCGGCAACCTCCATCGCCAGATCCCACATGGTTTCGAGCGAACCCGCCATCCCGGTCAGATAAGCCCGGCGCAGAGCGTCCATCGCGGCCGCCTCGCGCGCGCACGCCTTCGATGGCATGCGGGAAGATCCACCGCTCGCAGGTAGGCTTCCAGCGCCTCCCGGTCGATGTCTTGCCGCCGACGCCGCCCGACTGCACGCAACCGCTCCGCCACCGGGTGAGTGTAGGCGGCGGGCAGCGGCTCGTCGGAAAACCACGAATCGGCGATGAAGCGCCCGGTGCCCGAGGGACACATCACATCGCCGCCCCAGAGCGTGTCGATGCCCAGTACAGCGTCGGCAATATACTTTCCTGCTTGGTCCATTGTCATACCCTCTCCTTCTTAACGGAACGACAGCCAGACATAGGCGCAGAGGCCCACAAAAAGCAGCGCGGAAACGGACTGCGAGACGGGATCGTTCGCGTAGAACGGCGTCTGGATCAGATCTTCGCGATACCACGGGAACAGGCGCAGGGCCGCGCCCAGAACGCCTCCCAGCGCGCCGCCCGCCATCAGGCCCGAGGCCACGATCACGCCCGCGCTCGCGAATGCCGCTGCCCCGCTCGCCGCCCGGCTTTTTCCGAACGCCTGTTAACGAGGTGCGACAGGAATCCGCCGGCCAGAACGGGCGTAGTCAGCTCCAGCGGCAGGTACATTCCCAGCGCGAAGACCAGCGAAGACTTACCCAGCATCTCCAGCATCAGCGTGACCATGGCGCCGATGCCGAAGAGCAGATAGGCCACCGGCTGGTGGCTCATGAATCCCACCACCAGAGCCTTCATGATGGAGGCCTGCGGCGCGGCCAGAACCGGCGCACATCGCCCGGCGCGGCTTCTCCGAACTGAAAGGTGTGAGCCAGCAGGACGATGGTCAACCCCGCGGCGATGGCGGCCGCAATCACGCCCAGGAACTTCACCTTCTGCTGCGCCGCCGGCGTGGAGCCCAGCCAGTAGCCGGCCTTGAGGTCGGTGATGAACTGCCCGGAGACGCACAGGGCCGTGCACACCATGCCGGCGATGGCCATCACGAAGAACATTCCCGTGGTTCCCGACAGACCGAAGTTCAGCAGCACCAGCGCGGAGATGATGATGGTCAGCATGGTCATGCCGGAGGCCGGATTGTCGGCCGTGGTGGCGATGGCGTTGGCCGCCACCGAGGTGAAGAAGAACGAGAAAAGCAGCGTCAGCACCAGGCCCACGAGCAGATCGTCCAGGAGACCTGAAAGTGTCCGAAGAAAACCGCCACCGCCAGCGCGCCCAGCACCACGCCGAGAAGAATGGAGATGATCGGCATGTCGCGGTCGGTGCGCTCCTGATCGGCGGCCTCGCCGTGGCGGAAGGCGTGCAGCGCAATGCCGAAGGAGCCGGCGACCACGCGCATCGATTTGAGGATGCCGACGATGCCCGCCGTGGCGATGGCTCCCACGCCGATGAAGCGCACATAGTTGCGGAAGATTTCCGCCGCGCGTCATCTGCGCGATGGGAATCGCGGCCGGATACACCGCGGTGGCCAAGTGGCCGCCGACAAACCAGATCAGCGGCACCAGGACGAAGTTCGAAAGGATGCCGCCGGCGCAGAAGATCAGCGAACTGCGCAAGCCCATCACATAGCCCAGGCCCAGGATGAAGCCGATGGCATCAAAGTTGAAGACCATCCGTCCCTTGTCGGCGAGCGTCCGCATCACCGGCACGAACTGAAAGTCCACATACTCCCTCCACACATGAAAAGTGGTTACGAAAAAGTCGTAAACTCCCCCCACGGCGGTTGCCTGCAAGAGCAGCTTGGCCTGCGAGCCGCCATTCTCGCCGGTCACCAGCACTTCGGTGATGGCCGTCGCCTCGGGAAAGGGGAGTTGGCCGTGCATCTCGCGCGTGAAGTAGCGGCGCAGCGGAATCAGGAACAGAACGCCCAGGCACCCGCCCGCGAGGCAGATGAAAATGGTCTGCACGGGGTGCGGATTGAGGTGCAGGATGTAGAGCGCCGGCAGGGTAAAGATGGCCCCGGCCACCACGCTGCCCGAGGCTGCGCCGATGCCGGTGATGATGACATTTTCGAGCAGCGAGGTGCGCCGCTTGAAGACGCGCGCCAGCCCGATGGCCAGGATGGAGATGGGGATGGCCGCTTCCATCCCCTGGCCCACCTTCAGTCCCGAGTACGCAGAGGCGACGGAAAAGAGCACGCAGAACAGAAGGCCCCAGAAGACCGAGCGCAGGGTCAGTTCCGGCTCTTTGGCCGCTGCCGGAATGATGGGCTGGTAGGTTTCGCCGGGCTGCAATGGCAGGTAGGCATTTTCAGGCAGGGACTTTGCTTCGTTTTCAGTCGTCATCAATCCGCGATCTCTCTCTTGGCAATGCCCTGGGCTCGTCTTTCGAAGCACTTTGCCAGGCGCCCCATCAGCCCGCTGCCCGGCCCGCTCTCTGGGCTTGAGCGCGGGTCGGCATGAACCATGCAGACTACCACTGCCACGGGGTCAAAGCAAATGTGAAAATAGCGCCCCGCAGACAGGCAACTTTAAACGCCGGGCGCTTGAATGGGAGAAAGAGCCAACCGATCCGAAAATCCACTAGAATGCACGGATGAGCACCCTGCGCTTTGACGTGGTTGCCGTTTTGAAGTGCGCGCCTTTGCTTGCCGGCCTCTCGGCGGAAGAGGTGAGCGCGCTGGCGGCCAGGAGCACGCGCAAGCTGTTCAGGAGCGGCGAACTGCTCTTTTCCGAAGGCGAGCCCTGCCGCGGACTGCACATCGTGGCCAGCGGCAAGGTGCGCATCTTCAAAAGCTCCGTCGGCGGCCGCGAGCAGGTGCTGGCCGTCAACAAGGCGGGTGAGTCGCTGGCTGAACTGCCGGTCTTCGATGGCGGCGCTTACCCCGCCTCGGCGATGGCCATCGAAGAAACACAGATCGCCTTCATCTCGCAGTGCGATTTTCGCGCCTATTGCCTCGAACATCCCCAGGTCGCGCTCAAGGTGCTCTCCGTGGCCGGCGCCCGGCTTCGGCGGCTGGTGGACATCATCGAAGAACTGTCGTTCACCACCGTTCGCCAGCGCCTCGTCGCCCTGCTGGTCAAACTCGCGCAGACCGAGGGCGCGCCCACCGTGCAAGGCATCGAGTTTCAGTTGCCTTCGACTCACCAGGATCTGGCCAATCAGCTGGGAACGGTGCGCGAACTGATCTCGCGCAACCTGATGCGCCTTCAGGCCGAAGGGCTTCTGGAAGTGGAGGCGCGCCGCATCGTCGTCAAGGACATGAAGGGCTTGAGCGCGCTGATGGAGGGTGCATCGTAGCTGGAGCAACCTCCTTCGGCGCAAGAGGCTGCTTTCCTCCTTGACCGCCCGGCGCGCGCTTCCGTATGCTGCCAGCATTTCCGCCTGGCCCCGGAACAGACCTCCGAAGCCGCGCAGGGGGAGTTCGCATGAGCACAAACCTGCCGTCCGCACCCTCGGCCACCGGTCTTGCCGCGCATCTTCCTGCCGCGGTCTCGCCGCTTCTGGTCCGCCGCGCCGCCGTGCTGGGCGCGGGAACCATGGGCTCGCGCATCGCCGCTCACCTGGCCAACGCCGGAATTCCCGTTCTTTTGCTCGATCTGGTTCCGGATGGCGAAGGCGATCGCAGCCGTCTGGCGAAGGCCGCGCTCGACGCCCTGGGAAAATCCAAACCGGCCGCATTCTATGAGCCTTCTTTGGCCGCGCTGATCACTCCCGGCAACTTCGAGGACGATCTTGCCGAGCTCGCCGGCTGCGACTGGGTGATCGAAGCGGTGGCCGAGAATCTGGCCATCAAGACAGCGCTCCTCGCCCGCGTCCTGCCTCATCTGTCGCCCACAGCGCTGCTCACCACCAACACCTCCGGCCTGCCCATCCGGCAGATTGCCGCCGAACTGGCCGCGCAGCCGGGCTGGCCGCGAACCCGGTTCTTCGGGACGCATTTCTTCAATCCGCCGCGTTATATGCGCCTGCTCGAAGTGATTCCCACCGCCGAGACCGATCTGGCCGTCGTGGCATCCTTCACGTCCTTCGCCGACCGCAACCTCGGCAAGCAGGTTGTCGCGGCCAACGACACGCCCAACTTCATCGCCAACCGCATCGGAATCTCGGTGATGTTCACGGCCGCGGCGCTGATGCAGCAGCAGGGTCTGAGCGTGGAAGAGGTGGACGCGCTCACCGGTCAGGCGATCGGCTGGCCGCGCACCGGCACTTTTCGCCTGGCCGACCTGGTGGGCATCGACATTCTGGCTCATGTAGCCGCCAATTTCCCTCAGGGAGTCCGTCCCGGCGGCTTTTCCGGCGTTTTGGAGCGGATGATCGAGCGCGGCTGGCTGGGCGACAAGACCGGCCAGGGCTTTTACAAGAAAATGCGCGGTGCAGACGGCGGCGCAGACGGAAAAGACCAGCGGATGGTGCTCGACCTCGGTTCGCTGGAGTACCGTCCGGCGCAAAAGCCCGCGCTGCCGGCGCTCGAAATGGCCAAAAATGCCGTCTCGCTCGCGGAGCGGCTGCGGATGCTCTTGTCCAACGACCCGGCAAAGGACCGGGCCGCGGCTTTTCTGTGGCCCTTTCTGGCCGCGCTGTGGAACGATGCCGCCGAGCGCATCGGCGAAGTGGCGGGCGACGCGGCCTCGATCGACCGCGCCATGCGCGCCGGCTTCAACTGGGAGATGGGGCCTTTTGAGATGGCCGATGCGGCCGGGGTGGCCTCGACTGTCCGCCGCATGAAGGCCCTCGATCTAGCGGTCAGCCCCCGCGTCGAGGCGCTCCTGGCCGCCGGGCACTCCTCGTGGTACGCCCGCGACAGCGCAAGCGGAGCCGCACTCTGCTTTCAGCCGGAACGGAAGAAGCTGGAGCCGGTCGCCACACCCCCCGGCCACGCCCGCATCGCCGATTTCCGCCGCGCCCACGCTTCCCTGCGCGGCGTTGTGCGGTCGAATGCCGGAGCTTCCCTCGTCGATCTGGGCAACGGCATCGGCTGCATCGAGCTGCACTCGCTCAAGAACGCCATCGGCGGCGATGTGCTGGCGCTGGTCTCGGCGGTGCTCGACCCCGGCTCCGATGCGGTGCGCGACTTTGCCGGCTTTGTGATTTCGAGCGACCGCGAAAATTTCTCCGTCGGCGCTAACCTGATGCAACTGCTGCTGACCGCGCAGGAGGGCGAGTGGGAGGAGCTGGCCGCGGTCATCCACGGCTTCCAGCAGATGACCCTGGCCATCAAGTACTGCCCGCGCCCGGTGGTCGCCGCGCCCTTCGGCCTGACCTTCGGCGGCGGCGCGGAAATCTGTCTTCACGCCGCGCGCCGACAAGCCCACGCGGAGACTTATATCGGCCTGGTCGAGGCGGGCGTCGGCCTCATTCCCGGCGGCGGCGGAACGAAGGAGATGCTGTTGCGCGCAATCGACGCTGCGGCGGCCTTGGCGCCCCCTGACCCGCGCATGCCCAATGCGAACCCGCCCTCGCGCTTTGCCCAGTCAGCCGAGCTGGCCACGGCGCTCCGCCGATCCTTTGAAACCATTGCCCTGGCGAAGGTCTCCACATCGGCCGCCGAGGCCCGCAGTCTCGGCCTGCTGACTCCCGCTGACGGCATCTCCCTCAACCGCGAGCGGCTGCTCGTGGACTCGAAGGCCCACGTCGCGTTGCTGGCCGGGGCAGGCTACATTGCGCCGCAGCCGCGCAAGCAGATTCCCGCCCCTGGAGCCTCGGCCCTGGCGATGCTCGAAACCGGCGCTTTTCTGATGGGCGAGGCCGGCTACGCCTCCGAACACGACCAGAAAGTGACCCGCTGGCTGGCCTACATTCTCTCGGGCGGCCGGGTGACGGCTGGAACCCTGGTCAGCGAGCAGTACATTCTGGACCTCGAGCGCGAGGCGTTTCTCTCCCTCTGCGGCGAGCCGAAGACGCAGGAGCGTATCGCCTTCACGCTGAAAACCGGCAAGCCGCTGCGGAATTGATTTTGCAGACTGCGAGAATTGGGACGAAGATGGGCAGGGGGGCAGCTTTGATGAAATACGACGCCAGTGCGCATGAGACAGGCCAGTCGGTCCTGAACGACTTGGCAGAGAGCTACCGCGAGATGGCAGCAGATTGTGAACGTGAGGCCGAAGCGAAGGAATGGACTGAGTCGTTGGTTGCCGATGTGGCCTCGGATGAAGGGTACGGGCTTTAGCCCGTACATTGAAGGCAGAAGAATACGCGGGCTTTAGCCCCTGTGGGAATGCGACATTTATGCTTGGCGCCGGGGTAAGAACGATCAGATTATTGCCGAGCGCACTGCTCTGCGCCTGTGCCTTGCTCGCTGCCCAACAGCCGGAGCAGCCGCTCCCGCCGCTCAATGAATCCGGCCAGATCCTCGTCAACGGCCACTCCACCCCTTACCTCATTCGCCATCTGCCAGTCAGCTCCTTTCCCGATCTGCCCGCCGCAGCTCGCCGCCCTACTCAACCAGCGCGGCTGCCTGATTCCGCAGACTTACGAGGCCTACGGCCAGAAAACGTCATCCACGCCAGCCTGGAGCGCGCCGGCTCCTCCGATTGGGCGGTCCTCTGTTCGAGCCGGGGAACGGTCTCGCTGCTGGTCTACTTTTCCAGCGACCCGGCTGAGCTGCAATTGCTTTCGGCCGCCGCGCCGGAGACCGAGCGCCTTCAGGCCCACGACCCTTCGGGCGTTCTCGGCTTCAACTGGGGCATCGATCCCGCCTCGCCCGAGCAGGTTCATCAGGCCCAGATCGGCGTGGAGCCGCGCCCGCCACCTGGACCACGACGCGCTGGCCGACTCGATCATCAACGCCGACACCATTTACCATTTCTACTCCAAGGGCGCCTGGACCGAGCTCGAAATTCCCGAGTGATGCGTCTGCCGCCCAGAACCACGGAAAAAGTTCGAGCGGTTGCAAAAGTTCATGCTATCCAAGAGTTCATGCTTTGAAGGAGTTCATGCTTTAGAAGAGTTCATGCTTTCAATGAATTCATGCTTGAAGGGTACGGGCTTTACATGCCGCGGAAAAATCCGTTGTTTTGAAAGGGCACGACTTTAGTCGTGCCGCAACTTCCGCAAAATCAACGGGGCTTTAGCCCCTGAGGGAACGTCAGCCCCGTTAGAAAGACTCGCTCGAAGATCAAGGAGCACCCCATGCCGGAAGCCGTCCTCGTCAGCGCCGTTCGCACCCCGGTCGGCCGCGCCCCTAAAGGCGCCCTCTCCGACCACCCGCCCCGACGACCTCGCCGCGCTTGCCATCAACGGCGCCTTGCAGCGGGTTCCGAGCCTGAATCGCGGGGAGATCGACGACGTGATCCTGGGCTGCGCGCAGCCGGAGGGCGAACAGGCCTGGAACATCGCCCGCTTTGCCGCCCTACGCGCGCAACTGCCGGTCGAGATTCCCGGCGTCACCGTCAACCGCCTCTGCGCCTCCGGCCTCGAAGCCATTGTCCAGGCCGATCTGCGCATCCGCTCGGGCGGCGACCGCGTGGTCGTGGCCGGCGGGGTTGAATCCATGAGCCTGCTGCCGATGGGCGGACTCAAACCCAGCCCCAACCCCTGGCTCGCCGAGCATTACCCGGCCTCGCTGATGACCATGGGCCTGACCGCCGAACGGGTCGCCCGCCGCTACCAGATCTCCCGCGCCGACCAGGACGCCTTCGCCCTCGCCAGCCACCAAAAAGCCCTGGCGGCGCAGGCAGCCGGGCGTTTTGCCGAGGAACTGATCCCGGTCCCGGTCGCAGTGGCCCGGCCCGGAAGCGGCTCTGGAGCCAGAACTGGCAAGCCGGAAATCTCGGAGCTGCTCTTTGCCGCCGACGAAGGCCCGCGCGCCGCAACCTCGCTCGAATCCCTCGCCCAGTTGAAGCCCGCCTTCCACGCTCAGGGAACGGTGACCGCCGGCAACTCCTCGCAAACCTCCGACGGCGCAGCAGCCGCGGTTCTGATGGAGGCCAGCCGCGCCCGCGAACTGGGCATCCGCCCCCTCGGCCGTCTCGTGGCCTACGCCGCCACCGGCTGCCTGCCCGAGGAGATGGGCATGGGGCCCGTCAGCGCCATTCGAAAGGTTCTGCGCCGCGCCAGTCTCACATTGGCCGACATCGGCCTCATCGAACTCAACGAGGCCTTTGCCGCGCAAGCTCTCGCCGTCATTCGCGAACTCGGCCTCGACCTGGCGCGCATCAACGTCAACGGAGGCGCAATCGCTCTCGGCCACCCGCTCGGCTGCACCGGAGCCAAGCTCACCGCCACGCTGCTGGCCGAGATGCGCCGCCGCCGCATCCGCTATGGCATGGTCACCATGTGCGTCGGCGGAGGCATGGGCGCCGCGGGAATCTTCGAACTGCTTGGATAACTGGGCGCCCTGAAGAGAATATTTTCATCGGTAACTCATACCGAGTTACCGATCATTCTTGATTCGATGACCACGGTGTAAGAAGACCCTGAGTTACCCTGTTCAGACTGTCCCAGAACAAGACACACATTACCGATGCCCGCACGGATGAGATATTCCCAATTTATCGAATTCAAACGACACTTAGTCAGAGATTGCTAACTCGAAAAACTTGAAAATCAGGTTCAAAGGATGGAAGTCTTACCTTCTTCCTTTCTGTGGTGAGCAATCGTCTTCCTCATCTCCTGTGCGGAGCTTCTATGAGACGAAGGATCGTTTGCTGGCCTCTGCTGTTTGCGTTTGCACTGCATCCAGCGCTCTTGCAGGCGCAGTCCCGGCAAGAGGTTGCAAGTGTTCTTCCCCGGGAAGAAATGCCCGGCTCCGCTGCCGGCAGGGAAGGTTCCGCTCTTCCGGCGGCCGCGATTCCAGCCATATCCACCACGCTCGAGGTGTATGCCGACAGCCCGCAGGCGCTCAATCCCCTGGAGCCGGTCGTGAATGTTACACGGTCCGAAATTCTCTCATCCGCGGGAACTTATGGAGACTTTAGCCGCTATTTACAAGTTTTGCCTGGCGTAGTGTGGGTTTCCGATTTAAGCAACGATATTCTGGTGCGCGGAGGCCATCCAACGGAGAACCTTTTCGTCGTCGATGGCGTCGAGGTTCCCAACATCAATCACTTTTCGCTCTCCAGTTCGAACGGCGGGTTCACCTCCATGATCGACACAACGGCCATTCAGAGCATGAAAATGAGAGCCGATGTGTACGATGCCGGCTATTCCAGCCGTCTCTCTTCGTTGATTGAGATTCATACGCGGGAACTGGGCGAAGCGCGTCAATCGGGCAATCTCACCGTGGGGATTGCGGGCGCGGGCGGGCTTTATCAGCGCGCTCTGGCTCACAATGGCAGCTTGCTGCTCACCGCGCACCGCAGCCTTCTGAATCTGGTCACCAACGACATCGGCATCAATGGAGTGCCCGTTTACACCAACGGCATGGCGCGCGTGGAACTCAATCCCAGCGCCCGGGACACGCTCTCCCTCTTCAGTTTGAATGGCGCCGATTCCATTCAGATGACGCCTTGCCAGTCATCGGACGCGACCAGCGAATATCAGACCCAGTATGCGGGCTGGCGCACCACCGATGCGTTGAACTGGAGACATATTTTTACGCCGCAGGTGACCGGTCATTTCAGCGCCAGTTCTTCGCTCACCAGCCAGCAGATCGGCCAGCAGCAGCAGTTCGGCGAGGCGATCGACCGCAGCGGAAACTGCCATCCAGTCACCTTGCTGCCGACCTACGACGAGAACTCGCAGACTGGGGCCTCGATGCTGAACTACGCGGTGCGCGCCAGCGTTCGCGGCTGGCTGCTCTCGGCTGGCGTTCGCGGCACGCTCACCACGCCGGACGATTCCGTTGCCCAGCCCAACGGCCAGTTATCGCCCTTCAGCGCCGATCCATCCAGGTCCGACGCGGTCACGTTCAAGCGCAATTTTTCCAGCGGGCAAACCGCAGCTTTTCTGGAGGCGGAGGGCGGCTTCGGCACGCGCTGGAAGCTATTGGCCGGCCTGCGCGCCGAGAGCTTCGCCCTCACCGGCGGCTATGCGCTCGACCCGCGCGTCTCGCTCGCCTACCGGCTCAACAGCCGCCAAAACCTGCACGGATCGGTCAATATTTCCTCGCAGTTGCCGCCCATCATGGACATGATCAGCTATCCCGGCAACCGCGGCCTGCAACCCACCCAGGCGAGGCAGGAGGCGCTGGGCATGAGACTTTTGCAGGCGGACTGGGGCACTCTGGACATCGAGGCGTATCAGAAAAATTACCGGCGAGAGGCCGTCGCGACCGAATATCCGTCTCTTATGCTCTCGAATATGGTGGATACGCTGGGGCAGGGTTTTGTCTGGCTTCCGCTCACCAGCGCAGGCACGGCCCAGGACCGCGGCCTGGAACTGGAGTTCGGCGCGCACTGGAGCAGCCGGATGCAACTGCGTTTCTCCGCCGCTTATTCCCAGAGCACCTACCGCGCCCTCGACGGCGTTCGCCACCCCGGCAATTACGATACGCCCGTAGCGGTCAGCGCCATGGGCAATCTGCGGCTGCCGCGGGGCATTCAACTCGATCTGCGCGACTCGGCCCTGAGCGGCCACCCGTACACTCCGTTCGATCTTGTCGACTCGAACGCGCAGAGGCGGGGCATCTATGATTTGACCCGCGTCAACGCTCTTCGCGGCCCGCTCTACAACCGCCTGGATGTGGAGCTGGAACGCAGCTTCCACGCCGCAAGAGGCGTCTTCGACCTGCACGCCGGCGCGGAGAATATCCTGAATCGCGGCAACTTGATGGGATACGTCTGGCTGGACAACTGCAAACAGGGGCAGCCCTGCAGTGACAGCAGCGGTGAGCCGATCACCAAGGCCGACCAGATGGGCCGCTACCCGGTTTTCAGCCTCCGCTACGAGTTTTAGAGCATATTAGCTTTTGATGTAGACTTCCGTGCCCCATCCATTCCGCGTTTTTCTGCGAAATGGGTGGGATACCAGTAAAATTCTGGTCTACAGCATTTCCGAAAATGCTCTTAACGATCCCGGGGCGAACCGGGCGCAGCGAAGATCCCGCAAAAAGCACAAACGGCCAAGGATCACCCTGGCCATCTGTACTTTTTGCGGGATATGTTCGAGCTTTGAAGGCTCTCGCCGCGCTACGCCTTGGCCAGAACCAGGGCCTTCAGCCGGGCGTTCAGCCGGCTCTTGTAGCGGGAGACGGTGTTGTCGTGGAGAATCCCCTTCTGCACGCTCTTGTCGAGGGTGGAGACGGTCTCGCGGTACTGATCCTGGGCGGCCTTCACATCGCCCTTGGCCAATGCTTCGCGCAGAGTGCGCAGGCTGGTGCGCACACGGCTGCGGTTGGCGCGGTTCAACTGCGGTGCGGGTCTACGGTCTGGCGTGCGCGCTTCAGCGACGATACATGGTTTGCCATTGCTTTAATCCTTGCTCTCAGGCCCTGTCTTCAGGGAAAATGATGCGGGTTTCAGAATGCAACTCGATCCGCATCCCTTGCAATTTCTTAGTCTACGGGAAGTGAGGCGGCGGGTCAATCCGCGCGCCCCTTTTTGCGGTAGGCGCAGCCGCTTTTGCGGTGCACACGGCCGTTTTTGCGGCGCGCGCAGCAGTTTTTGCGCTGAAGAATGGGTCTGAGCAGCCGCCTTGAGCCGCCTTGAGCCGTCTTGAGCCCAGCCCCCGTCCGTTTCAGACCGGCCCCGAGCCGCGGGCCAGAATGCAATCCATCTCCATCATCAGCAGATCGCCCGAGACCCGGGTCACCGGCACAAAATCCACCACGCTGAAGCCCCTGTTTTCGAACTCCCGCAGCGATTCCATGTAGCCCGGCATTTCGTGGTAAATCGGAACGAAAGAGAGCTCGGTCTGCGCCCCCAGAACGCTGCCCAGAATCCCCTCCGCGCCGCGGAGAACCTCCAGATCGAAGCCCTGCGTGTCCAGTTTGAGATAGATACGCCGCGCGCCGATGCCCTCCATGCACTGCTCGAAGATGGAATCAAGGCGTCTGATCTCGACCGTCTCCTTGCCAATCGCGCGATTCATCGGCAGCGTCTTCGAGGGCCCGAGCGGAACCAGAAACGAGGTCAGAAAGGAGCTTTCGCCCACGTTGATCTCGGCCTGGCCGTTTTCTGAGCCCAGCGCGTAGGGAAACACCCTCCACGGAGGCCGTCGAGCGGCGCGCCGGGAGAGATCGTCGAAGAGAGCGCGCGCAGGCTCAAACGAGAGAATCCAGCCCTTGTAGCCGATCTCGCGCAGTTGGTCGCCATACTGGCCGCGATTCGCCCCCACATCGAAGACGCAATCGATGGCCAGCTTGCCGAGCACTCTCTCGAGCACCTCGCGCGACCGGGCCCAATCGCTCGGCGGATACGGCACCAGTTCATAGCCCAGAGAGTGCAGGCATCCGTTCGCAAGCTCTACCGCCTTCATCCGGCTCCCCCGTTGCTAACGGAATTTTACACGCGCCTTTCAGGCCAAAGCGGCCGAAGAGTCCAGGGAACTGGCTCTGCTCGCCGTGAGATTGCGGGCCACGCGGGATGGCCGATTGCTGAGTTTCCGGCCACCCGGCGCGCCCACCCCGGCACAGTTCATCAAAAAAACATCGCGGACGGATTGACGCGCGGGGCGGATGGCGCTACTCTCAAGGCCAGATACTGAATACCGACCGGATTTGGTAGCCCATTCCAACCCGCGGTTTCGTACTTCAGCCAGGAACAGCGGCCTTTTCTCGCTCCACGCCCCAACATCCTTCTTCCAGTTTGCAGCCCTGCCGCAGCCCGCACATCGAGCTGCGCCCAGGTTCCGCGTCCACCCACTCGCCCCGTTCATCGCTTTAACTCAGCCCACCTCAACCCGCTGTTTTTCTGGAGGCTAGATAAACCCTTGAAGATCGCTCTGGAGATCACCCCCAATCTGGAGCCCCTGTTCGGGACTCGCGATGAAAACCTCAGGCTGATGGAAGACTCGCTCGGCGTGCGCATCGATCTTCGCTCCGACGCCGTGCATGTGGAGGGACCGGAAGAGGGTGTGGCCCGCGTCCGGCGCATCTTCGCGGACTTCGAGGCCTTGCGCAAGCAGGGCGTCAACCCGCACAACGGCGAGCTGAACGGAATGCTGCGCCTGGTGGTGGCCGACCCGGCGACCACGCTGCGTGTCGCTGGCCGACAGCGGCAAGCAGCGCTCGGCCGGCGTCAAGCGCACCGTGCAGCCGCGCTCCGTCAATCAGCGCAAGTACGTCGAGGCCATCGAGCAGAACGACATGGTCTTCGGCGTGGGCCCGGCCGGCACCGGCAAAACCTATCTCGCCGTGGCCATGGCCGTGGCCGCCATGAACGCCAAGAAGGTGAGCCGCATCGTGCTGGTGCGCCCGGCGGTCGAGGCCGGCGAGCGGCTCGGCTTTCTGCCCGGCACGCCTGCAGGAAAAGGTGGACCCCTACCTGCGCCCGCTCTACGACGCCCTCTACGACCTGCTCGACCCGGAGAAGGTCGACAAGATGCTGGAGAAGAACGTCATCGAGGTTGCGCCGCTGGCCTTCATGCGCGGCCGCACGCTCAACGACGCCTTCATCATCATGGACGAGGCGCAGAACACCACCATCGAGCAGATGAAGATGTTCCTCACCCGCATGGGCAACAACTCCAAGGCGGTCATCACCGGCGACATCACCCAGATCGACCTGCCCAACCCGCGCAAGTCCGGCCTGGTCGACGCGATCAACATTCTCGACGGCGTCGAGGGCATCCACTTCTGCCACTTCGAAGATTGCGACGTGGTGCGCCACGCGCTGGTGCAGCGCATTGTCCGCGCCTACGAGTCGGTCAAGCCGCAGCAGCAGGAGCTGCCGCTCGGCGCTAGGCGAAGCCATCGAAGTCGGCGTCCAGCCCGCGAAAATCGCACTCAGGCGCAGCCGCAGC
>CAWBHO010000074.1:0-26329 GCA_963788415.1 uncultured Acidobacteriaceae bacterium
GCCCGGCTCGCGCGTGGTCACCGACTACTACACCAAGGCCGGACTGCTGCCGTACCTCGAAAAGCTGCGCTTCAACGTGGTCGGTTACGGCTGCACCACGTGTATTGGGAATTCCGGACCGCTGCCTGCCGACGTCTCCAAGAGCATCGACGAGCATGGGCTGGTCGCCGTGAGCGTCTGAGCGGCAACCGCAACTTCGAGGGCCGGGTGAACGTGGATGTGCGGGCAAATTATCTGATGAGTCCGCCGCTGGTGGTGGCTTACGCGCTGGCCGGACGCATCGGGCACAACTTCGAGACGGACCCGCTGGGCGTGGACGGGGCAGGGAAGCCGGTTTACCTCAAGGACATCTGGCCCACGCAAGCCGAGGTGGCCGCGGCCATCGAAAAAGGCGTCTCCAGCGAGGGCTTCCGCAAGGAGTATGCGACGGTCAGCGAAGGCGACGCCAACTGGCAGGGGCTGAAGTTTCCCCCCGGCGACGTGTATCAGTGGGAGCCGGATTCGACTTATATCCGCCAGGCTCCCTACTTCGACGGCATGACCAAGACGCCCGCGCCGGTCACGGATATTCTCAGGCGCGCGCGTGCTGGCCGTGCTGGGCGACTCGGTGACCACCGACCACATTTCGCCTGCGGGTAACATCAAGGCCAACGGGCCGGCGGGAAGTATCTTGCCGCCCACGGCGTGAAGCCGGCCGACTTCAACAGCTACGGCTCGCGGCGCGGGAATCATGAAGTGATGGTGCGCGGAACATTTGCCAACGTGCGGCTGAGGAACAAACTCGCGCCCGGCACCGAAGGCGGCGTCACGCGCTTGCTGCCTGAGGGCGAGCCGATGTCCATCTTCGACGCCAGCGTGAAGCTACGCCGAGCGTGGCGTGCCGCTGGTGATTCTGGCGGGCAAGGAATACGGCTCCGGCTCGTCGCGCGACTGGGCGGCCAAGGGGCCGAAGCTGCTGGGCGTGAGGGCGGTTATCGCGGAGAGCTTCGAGCGCATTCACCGGTCGAATCTGGTGGGAATGGGGATTTTGCCGTTGCAGTTCGAGGCGGGCGAGAACGCCGATTCGCTCGGGCTGACGGGCGAGGAGGTTTACGACTTTGCCGGGCTCACAGCGCTGCTCGAAAGCCGGTTTGCCGCCGGCAAGACGCTCACGGTGAAGGCGACCGCCGCCGATGGAACGGTGAAGCAATTCACCGCCCAGGTGCGCATCGACACGCCGCAGGAGATCGAGTACTTCGAGCACGGCGGCATCTTGCAGTACGTGCTGCGGCAGTTGGCGGCCAGGTAGCTTGGAGCGAATTCGGAAATTCGGCTGCCCCACCCTCACCGCGTTCCTGTTTTTTGAGGTCAGGGTGGGAGCGCTCGCAGTTTTTCTTCCCACACCCCATCGGAGTTTCCGTTCTATACTCGTTCCATGCGGAACGAATTCACAGCGGTCATAGAGCGCGATGGCGAATGGTTTGTCGCCTGGTCGCCGGAGATTCCCGGCGCCAACGGGCAGGGGCGCAACGTGGAAGAGTGCCGTGAAAGCCTTGGCGCGGCCATTCAACTGATTCTGGAAGATCGCCGCGAGGACGGACTGCGCGGCGCACCCGCCGACGCTCTTCGCGAGACGGTCACCATCCAGTGAAGCGCGAGTCGCTATTGCGTCACTTGCGCATGAACGGATGCTACCTGAAGCGCGAAGGCGGATCGCACACTCTTTGGTGCAACCCCAAGACCGGACAGACGGAAACGGTTCCTCGTCACACCGAAGTCGCGGATATGCTTGCTCGAAAGATTTGCCGCGGGCTGTCGGTTCCGGAGATCGGGCGATAGAAATCATTCGCCGCGACGAACTTGCTGTTCGCGATGCGCCCGCTCTGCCCACGATTTCCAGCTCTCGCGCCTTCATTGGTTAAACTGGGAGAAAGTCCACATCCCGGAGCCGCCTTGCACACTGCGACCGAAGAACGCATCATCCGCCCGGCAAAAAACATCGATGGAAGCCTGCGCCTGCCCGGCGACAAGTCCATCAGCCACCGCTACGCGATGCTGGCCGGCTTTGCCGGGGGTACTTCGCGCTTCACCAACTTTTCTACCGGGGCCGATTGCGCTTCGACGCTGGCCTGCATGGAAGCGCTGGGCGCGCGCGTGCGCAGGCTCGAAGGCGGCACGGTGGAAGTGGATGGCGTGGGCGGGCGCGTGAGGCCGTCCGCGGCGCCGCTCGACTGCGGCAACTCCGGCTCGACGATGCGCATGATGAGCGGGCTGCTGGCGGCGCAGGAGGGCCGCTTCACGCTGGTGGGCGACGAGTCGCTCTCGCGGCGGCCGATGGAGCGGATTCTGAAACCCCTGGCGGCGATGGGTGCGCGGCTCACGCTCACCGACGGCCACGCGCCGCTGATGATCGAAGGCGGTCCGTTGAAGGCCATCGACTACACGACGCCGGTTCCCAGCGCACAAGTCAAAACCGCCATCCTGCTGGCCGGGCTGCAAACCGCCGGCTCGACCACGGTACGCGAGGCCTTGCGCACGCGCGACCATAGCGAACTCGCTCTCAGGGCCTTCGGCGCCACGCTCACCCGCACCGTGGACTCGGTGTCGATCGTCGGACCGCAGAGGCTCAACGCCATCGAGGCCGCGGTGCCCGGCGACATCTCCTCGGCCGCGTTTTTTCTTTGCGCGGCGGCCCTGTTTCCCGGCTCCAGCCTGGTGCTGGGCTCACTCGGCCTGAACCCCACGCGGGCTACGCTGCTCGACGTGCTGACTACGCTCGGAGCGCGGATTGCGGTGCTCGATCTGGAAGAGAAGAACGCCGAACTGGTGGGCACGGTGCAGATTTCCGGTCCCAGCGGAGGGCTGGGAACGGCGGAGATTTCTGGCGCCCTGGCCGCGCAACTGATCGACGAGTTGCCAGTGCTGGCCGCCATCGGCCCCTTCACCAGCGGCGGCATCCGCATCCGCGACGCCAAGGAACTGCGCGTGAAGGAGTCCGACCGGATTGCGCTGGTGGCGAAGAATCTGCGCGCCATGGGAGCTGAAGTTACCGAGTTCGAGGACGGCCTGGATGTGCCCGGCGGGCAAAAGCTGCACGGCGCGACGATCGACTCCGGAGGCGACCATCGCATCGCCATGGCCTTCAGCGTGGCCGCGCTCAAGGCCGAAGGAGAGACGCGGATCGAGGGCGCGGAATCAGCCGCCATCAGCTTCCCTGAGTTTTTTGATTTGCTGGACCGGATCGCGCAGCGGTAAGGCGCTTCCTTCGCTGCTGCGGAGGAAAATTACCGGTTCCATTGCCACAACCGCGTGAATATTTGGATTCCCAGACATCAGGCCCCGGTCTTTCGCCGCAGACAAGAAATCCCTGCCAGCCTTTCAGAAAAACTGGCAGGGATTTTCGTTTCCGAATTACTGCGCTGCCGGCAGAGTGGTGGAGGGGTCCATACCTTTCATGGCCGGCGTGACTCCGGGAACAAGCGGCGCTTCGTTCACCTTCCCCGCGGCTGCCTCTTGCAGGTTGATTCCGTAGTGCTGCAAGGTGGTCGCGGTGATCTGGTAAAGACTGGCGCGAGCATTGGCATAGGCGGCGTTGGCGGCGATCAGGTTGTCCTCGGCCGAGGCCAGGCTGCGCTCCTGAAGCAGCACATTGGCGGTGGTTGAAGCGCCCAGGTGCAGCTTCTTGATCTCCGAGTCGACGCTCTGCTGCTGATAGTTCCGGGCGGCGATGGAGGCTTCGACCTGCGCCCGGTCGTTGGTCAGGGCGAGCTGCGCGTTCACCACCTGCATGCGAATCTGCGTGTAGAGCTGCTCCAGCCGCAGCTCAGCCTGGCGATACTCCATCAGAGAGCGGGCCTGCACCGACTGCGCGTACTTGTTGCCGATGGGAATCGTGACGCTGAAACCCACGCCCTTGTCGGGGGCGCTACTATTCACCAGATTGTTCAGCACAGTTCCGTAGCCCACGGAGGGAACGGTGTTGGGCGTGCAATTAACGAATCCGCTGCTGTTGAGGGTTTCGCAATCCGGGCTCTGAGAGCCGCCCACGCCGGTGCCGCTATAGAAGCCGTATACGTCCAGAACCGGCAGCAGCGCATTGCGCGCGCCCTTGAGCGTGATCTCGTCGTTGCGCAGCGTCAGCACCGCCTGCTCCAATTCGGGCCGGCTCTGAAAAGCCTCCTGTACCAGCGCCTCGACCGGCTGCTTTTCCTCGGGAATCTCTTCGGTGGTCACGCGGTCGGTGGGAATGACAGGGGCCGTCGAAAGCACCGGATCGTTCAGGTTGCGGGCGATCGCCTGCTTGATGATCTGCTGCTGATAATTAAGCGCGCTCTGAGCACTGATGAGAGCCTGCTGGTCGCTGGCCACGCTCGATTGGTCCTGGACCACCTGCAGCGGAGCCACCGTGCCGATCTGCAACTGCTTCTGATCGTCGCCCAGCAGCTTGGTGCTTTGCTCCACCGACCGCTGTTTGGCCTCGACGTCCTCATAGGCCTGCACCAGTCCCCAGTAAATCGTCTCCACCTGGTTGACGGTGTAGAGAATCTGCTGGCGGAAGGACGAGTCGGCGATGCGGCGGTCGTTGATCGCCTGGTAGATGAAGCGCTTGTTTACCCAGATGCCGGCGCCCTGCAACAGGTGCTGGGTCACGGTAGCCTTGAAACTGGACTCCAACTCCGGGCTGTATGCGTCGTAAGGGCTGTCCGAGGTGATGCGCGAATTGTTGAAAGCCACGGCCAGAGACGTGCCGGTGACAAAACCCTGATTATAAGTGAAGTTATATTGGTCGGTGTTGGTCGAGACCGCGGGAGAGAAGACGCCGGTCGCCTGCGAATGCGCTCTTTCCAACTGGATCGTGCCGGTAACGGAAGGTTCCAGCGCCTCCGGCGTCGGTCCGGCGCCCGCCGTGGTCAGCGTCAATCCGCTGACGCCGGAGCCCGCGCCGCCTGAGCCAACCGTCGTTCCTCCCGGACCACCACCGGTGGACAATGTCGTTGTGGAGCCGCCCAGCGTGCCGGTAATCAGCCCGGAGGGCGCTCCCAGCGGCGAGGCGCCGGTGCGCGTCCTGAGAATGTCCGTATCCGCAATGTCCAGGTCGTAGCGGGCAATGGCGATATCGTAGTTGTTCTCGATGGCCAAGGCGATGGCGTCGGAAAGACTCAGATAGATTTTTCCGTTCTTGAGCAGGTTGCTTAGCAGCACCGAGTTCTCGAAGTTGGCCTTGGCGATCGAAGCCGGGCGGTACATATTGATCGGATCGCCGAGCAGTCTGCCTGCGGGCTTGGAAAAATCCCGTTCGGTCGCACGCAGGTCGAGCGGCTTGGTCAGCATCGGCGCCGGCTCGGTGGGCAGATTGGAGGCCGCCTTTTCAGCGGACTTCGCTCCGGCTCCCATGGTTTGCTGGGCAAATCCGGAAGGCATGGTGGCCATCAATGTCAGCAGCACCGATGCCGTCGCGCGCAGCCGATGGCCCGTCTGCCTGCCTCCTGCGTGTTGGCGCACTTGGTCTTCGTGCGCTGTCTTCCGGTGTTGCTCAAACAAACTTGTACCGATCGAAAACATGGTTTCTCTCCACGAGATGGTCTCTGTTTGGGAGTTGCTGCCGCATGTGGGGTGCCACTAGTCAAGACGCCCGAAAAGCCCTTTCGGACGCAAAATTTCTGTTCTTCCAGGATGATCAGCCTCTGACGCGTTGTGCGCCGGCCTGCGTTCGTCCATGTCCTGCGCGCGCTGCTCCCAGTTTCATACGCGCGCTGCCGCCAATCCGTTCCCGAACTGGTTCGCCTTGCCCCGCTCGCCGGTGTCCCGGCAGTCCACGGGCGATCACGCACGAAAAGCTGAGTATATCCCACCCGCACTCCGCGGCAGACTCGGCTCGCCTGGCGCGCCTGAGCAAGGCCCGGTCGGATACCCTACAACAAGACCTTTCGCCGTGCCTGAAAATGCCCAACCCGTGCTCCCGCTCCGCACCTGGAAGCTGACCCTGGCCTACGACGGCACCCCGTTTCGCGGTTGGCAGGTGCAGCCGGGCGAGCGCACCGTGCAGGGCGAACTCCAGGCCGCGCTGGGGCGGGTTACAGGAGAATCGCCGCTGCCGCAAGGCTCGGGACGAACCGACGCCGGAGTGCACGCGCTGGGGCAGGTGGCCAGCTTCGCGCTCTCGGCTCCCATTCCCGAGGAAAATCTGCGGCGCGCCCTCAACCGGACCCTTCCCCCGTCGATCCGCATCCTGGAAACCAGAACGGCACGAAGTGCATTCCATGCGCGCCACTCGGCTCTGGCCAAAATCTACGAGTACCGGGTCTTCCGCGGGGAGATCTGCCCGCCGTTTCTGGCCCGCTACGTCCACGCCTGTTCCTGGCCAATGGACGTGGATGCGCTGCAGCCTCGGCCCGGCTCTTTGAGGGCGAGCACGATTTTCTGAGCTTTGCCGCCACCGATCCCGAGCTGGCCATCCGCGGCTTCGATCCCGCCGCGGAGCCGGACCCGCGGCCCCTTCCACGAGCGGGATTTCAGGCCGATCCGCCCGCCGCGGCGGGAGTCCGAAAAATCTTCTCCTCGATCTGGGAAGAGCGTTCGACCGAATTCGGAGCCTTGCTGGTCTATCGCGTCCGGGGCAGCGGCTTTCTGCACCACATGGTCCGCAATCTGGTGGGAACCATGCTGGACGTGGGCCGCGGACGCCTCAGCGCCGATGCAATCCCGGCAATCCTGGCCGCTCGCAGCCGCTCGGCCGCCGGGCCAACCGCTCCGGCGCGCGGGCTGTTCCTGCATTCCGTGGAGTATGACGAGCAGGAAGCGGATCAAAAGACCGAATAAAATCTGTATTCCGTACGATAAAAGGACTATATTTAGATCAGAAAACAGCTTCCGGAGGCTTCCATGCGTTATTCCACCCAGATCAAGCCGATCAGCTACGTCAAGGCCCACGCCGCCGAACTGCTGGACCGGATTACCGAGGAGCGGGAGCCGATCATCATCACCCAGAACGGCGAGGCGCGGGCGGTGCTGGTGGACGTGGCCAGTTATGAACAAATGATCGACGAGACCCAGGCGTTGCTCAGGGTGCTGGCGCTGGCGGACAAGGAGATCAAGGCTGGGGAGACGATTCCCATCGAAGAGGTCATGGCGGAGTTTGGCGTGGGGGCCGCGCAGGCCTGATGGCCTTTTCCGTCCGGTTTACCGTGGGTGCGCGACAGGATTTGCGCGGGATTCACGCTTACATTTCGAAAAACGACTCGCTGGAAAACGCAGACTACGTTGCTCGGGAAATCGTTCGAGCCGCTCTTGCTTTGCGGGATTTCCCCGAACGCGGGGCGCACCCGCCGGAACTGCTGCGGATGGGCAGCAGAGCCTATCGCCAGTTATTCTTCAAGCCGTACCGCATTCTCTATCGACTGCGCGCCAACACGGTTTACATTGCCGTGATCGCCGATGGCCGGAGGAATATGGCTTCGCTGCTGGCGAGGCGATTGCTAGGGTCGTAAGTCGAAGTCTTCAACCCCGCCTCCTGCTACCCTGAAACCATCCGCATGGCGAACCTTGCTCCGAAATTCGGCGTTCTCGCGGGTCACGGCGCTGGCTAGCCAGCGGCCGGTCCACGCCGCCTTTGCCTGGATGCACGGCAATCCCAAAACGATCATGGACTGGCAGGCGGAGCTGGTGGCGATTCCCGCGCCGCCCTTCGGCGAGCAGGCGCGCGCCGAGTGGCTGGCCGCACCGTTTACCGAAGCCGGTCTGAGCCGGGTGGAAACCGACGCCGTCGGCAACGTCTTCGGCTGGCTGCCTGCGGCCTCGCTGCCGCCTGAGAGCACCGGGCCGGTGGTGGTGCTCTCCGCCCATCTGGACACGGTTTTCCCGGCCGGGCACGCCACTTCAGCCCGTCATGGAAGGCGACCGGCTGAGCGCTCCCGGAGCCTGCGACAACGGCGCCGGTCTGGCCGGAATGCTGGCCATCGCTCATGCGCTGATTCAGTCGCGAGCCGAGTTGCCCGCGCCGCTCGTTTTCCTCGGCAATGTGGGCGAGGAGGGCGAAGGCGACCTGCGCGGCATGCGCTACCTGTACAGTCAGAGCGCGCTGGCCGGGCGGATCGCCGCCCACATTGTTCTGGATGGCGCGGGAGCGGACTCGGCCGTCACCCAGGCCCTGGGCAGCCGCCGCTTCCGCGTCACCGTCACCGGTCCCGGCGGGCACAGCTTTACCGACGCGGGCGTCACGCCCAACCCCATCGCCGCGCTGGCCCTGGCGCTGGCGCAGGTGGCCGAGACTCGCTGCGCCTCAAACCGCTGGAACTGGATCTGATGGAGGTGGCCCCGCACACCACCCTCAATTTGGGCACAATCGAGGGCGGCACCAGCGTCAACTCCATCCCCGAGAGCGCCCAGGCCACCATCGATTTCCGTTCCACCGAGCGCTGGCCAGCTTCTGCGGCTGGAGGCGCCCTCCACCGCGCCGTGGAAGAGGCCGTCGAGCGCGCCAACATACGGGCAAAATCCTTTGCCGCAAGCGGCAGAGAGCCGGGAGGCAATCCGGACCGGGGTCTGCTGGCCTTCCGGATCGAGAAGATCGGCGACCGGCCCGCCGCGGAGTTGCCCGCCGATTCGCCGCTGTTGGAAACCCTGCGCGCCGTCGATCGCCATCTGGGTCTGCACACCGATCTCCGCCTGGGCTCGACCGACGCCAACCTTCCGCTCTCACTGAGCGTTCCCGCGTTGTCCATGGGCGCCGGCGGCGAGGGCGGCGGGGCGCACACCCGGGCCGAGTGGTACTCCGCTCGCAATCGCGAGGCGGGCCTGCGGCGAGCACTGCTTTTGACCCTGGCGATGCTGGAGCGGGCCGCGGAACTGTAACCGTTCGGTGGCACGGCGCTCAGATGCCTCCCACCGTGCTGGACGCGGATCTTCTGGCGATCTTGGGCGCTTTGCACGATTCTGCCGCGCGGCAGAGCCCTTTGGCGTTCCGCCAGTCCTGCCTGGAGAGGATTTTCACCTCTCATTAGACCTTCGAACTTCAAAAGTGGAAGTTTTTGGGACTAGAAATAGGCAAAGCTTTGCACAAGGGAAATCTTTGCTTTTCATAAGCCGATGAATTGAAAGATTCGCGGTTTGGCATCGGATGTGCACCACCTAGGGCACAGGTTGGCTCAGTGAGTGGAGTTGTAAAGCAACTGCACTCCATCCCAACGGTCCAAATTCCCCGGAACCGGGGCAGCACGCCAAACGAAATGTGAAGAGAATCTCTTTGAGGATGTCTTCCCTGGCATTGCACGCTCGGTGAGATTCTTCGAGCAAAACCTCAACCTTACACACCTGTCCGCTTTGCATGGAGATTTTGGCAAAGGGCTCGGCGGGATTGCCGCCCTCAAGGGCGATAACAGGAGGCAATTGTGAAGAGATTAACTTCGGCTTTGGTTGCAATCGTCGCGGCCCTTGTCATCACCCCTGGAGCATGGGCCGATTCACTGTTGACGCTTACTGGTACAGAAACCTCCGTTACCGGAACCAGCGTTACCCTCTCGAACGTTACCGACGGCACGCTCCTGACCACGATCACCGGAAGTGGTTCCGTCAACGATCTTGGGGTCAGTTTCACGGAGTCCGTTTACGAAGGCGGCACCGATGCGGCTTGCCCGACCTGCCTCACCTTCCTCTTCACGGTGAATGACACCGGAACGGGAGATATCATCGACACGATTACCGCCGGCTACTTCGGAACTTCCACCGTGGTTCAAGAGGGCAATGCGAGCCCCGCCACTTCCAGCAACGCCGCCCAAGCGGCTGACGACATCAGCGGAATCGTCAAGCTTTTCCTGTCGAATTCGACAAACGACGACCTCACTCCCGGCGAATCGCTGGACACCTTCGCCCTGGTCACCGATGCGTACTATTACGGGGCTGGCAACCTGACCGCCCAGGACGACGATTCAGTCGAAGTTGGCGATCTGGTCGCTACTGCCACTCCGGAACCCAGCAGCCTCCTGCTTCTCGGCAGCGGACTTCTTGGCCTGGCTTTGGTTGTCTTTTGGAGAGGCAAGGCGTCCGGCCTGGTTCTCCACTCCTAGTTCCTTAGAATCGAGAAGGGCACGCTGGCGTGCCCTTCTCTTTTTATTTGTCTTCCCCGAGTGCTCCCGGCATTGTTCCGGGCCAGGCCTGAACCCGGGGCGTGTTATCCATGATTCCCGTGTTCCAGTCTCCTCAAAAGCTTATTCCGTGCCAGATCAACACTCTGGCCGTGTTCCCCGTCGATTCGTCCCGGATTTCCATCTCCCAAATCGGAATCCTTAGTCCCATAGTGGAACTTTTTGAGAGACAAAATAGGCAAAATTTTGCACAATTACAGCTTCTCCCCCTCTAAAGTGATGATTTAAAAGGTTCAAAGTTTGGCACGCAATGTGCATAGATAGAGCCGTGCGCTATGGGTGCATGAGCCGAGCTGGCGAACAGCCGCACTCACCCCCAGACTCCAGATTTCCCCGACGAGGAGTCAGAGCGCCAGAGCGGTGTGAAGAGAGTCTCGGCACGAATGCCTTCCCCAGGCATTGCATGCAGGTTGAGATTCTTCAAGCGAACCCTGAACCCACCGATTTCACCCTCTCGGCGAACTTCGCTGAGGGTGCGAGCAGAAGAGACGCCATAGAGGACGATCTCAGGAGGAGAACTTATGAAGATTTTTGGATTTGCATCACCAGGAAATGTGAAATTCGGCAGGCTCACAATGCTTGGAGTCGTACTCACCGCATTTGTATGCCTGGCAAGCACGGCGCGCGCCGACAGCACCAACGGCACCTACTGGAACTGTTATTTGGATCTGAGTTCGTGCAGCTCGCTCATCGAGGCTTCGGCCCCGAGCAGCGCGCCCACCGCGACACCGACCGTGACCTTCACGGCGACCAGCAGCACCTCCGGAACCGTCTTCAGTTTTGACCTTCCGGGTTCCGGGCTTAGCGGGGATTCTGATCTCTACAAGTTTCTGACCGCCGGTGGGGACACCGTTACCGGCGTCAATGGGACCACTGGTGCTGGGTTGGACAACATCAATAATGGTGTGTTCGAGTTTACGGGTTACACCACGCTCGTAGCTGGCACACAGTATGAATTCACCCACGACGACGGAATGATCCTCTATCTCACCAACAGCAATGGCGTCACCACCACGGCGATCTATTCCCCCGGCGCAACGGCGGCGGACGAATCGACCTTTACGGTCGACGCAACGGGCACCTACTACTATGAAGTGCTCTACGCCGAGGTGAATGGCGGTCCCGGCGTGCTCACCTCGGACATCGAGTCGAGCGCCACCCCGGAACCCTCGTCGCTGCTGTTGATGGGCAGCGGTCTTCTTGGCCTGGCACTGCTGGTTTTTTGGAGAGGCAAAGCTACCCGTCCGCTTTTTCACTCGTAGTGGGCCGTCTCTCTTTTTCCTCTGAGCGAAGGAGGGTGCCTTTGGGTGCCCTTCTTCTTTGTTCTTTTCAGCGGATGAGCGGCGCATTCTTCCGCGCAGCAGCGTGAATGGATAGGCGAATACGCCTGGGGTTTCATTTTCCCAATTGGAGAGATGCGACCCCAAAGTGGAACTTTCCGAGGAGGACAATAGGCAAAGTTTTGCGCAATTGCAATCTATGTTCTCCTAAGCAGTTCAATATAAACGACATTTGTTTGGCACGCAATGTGCTTGCAAATGGTAAGTTGCTTTGCAAATGTTTGAGTAGGGCTGTCGGCCAACCCGTCGGCAACCCGCTCTGCGGATCGGCCCAGAGCAATGCCAATGCGCCCGGCGAGCATGGGCGCAAGCGAATACGAAGAGCGATTCAAAGCGAGTATCTCCCCGGATATCGCCTGTTATGAAGACTCTTTGAGCGACCCCTGAACCGACAGGCTTTGCTCTTTGGCCGGAATCGGGCCATGGGTGCAAGCAAGACAACTGCCCGCGAGGGTGATTTTCGGGAGGAAACATGAGGACGATTTTGAAGATTTCGATTTTGCCAACCTTGTTGCTTGGACTTGCGTCGGTGGCGTACGCGGGAACCATCACTCTCAACAGCAGCGGTTGCACAGGCGCTACTGCAAGCTGCACCGGCGGAGCGTTGGCCTATCTTGGCTCCGATTCGATGCCGGTCAACGAGCAAGGCCCAAACCCCACCGCGCCGCTCTCGGCCTCGCACACGGCGCCGGGCACAACGAACCTCAAAAGCTATGACGTATCCGCGAATGGGGTATGGACGGCTGCGATTGCCGGCACAAGCTGGGTCTCCAATAGCGCCGAGGCCGGCCCGGGCGGAACCGTTACCGATCCGAACGGCTTTTACTACTACGAGACGACCTTCAGCAGCCTTTCCGGGAGTACGACTTACGACGGCAGCATCAGCGTGATGGCAGACGACACAGCGGAGGTTCTGCTGAATGGTGTGGTGATCGTTCCCTTTGGCTCCATTGGCGCCGACAACCATTGCTCCATTGGTACGCCAAACTGCACCGTTGTGGATACGATTTCGCTGACCGACATTACGCTGCTTGCCGGCACGAACACGCTGGAGATTATCAATGCGCAGACTGATCTGAGCGCGGCGGGCGTTGACCTCTCGATGACCCTGGCGCAGACCCCGGAGCCCTCTTCGCTGCTGCTGATGGGCAGCGGGCTTCTTGGCCTGGCACTGGTTGTCTTTTGGCGGGGCAAGGCTTCCCGTCTGGTCCTCCACTCTTAGGCGGATGACTTCTCCCGTTTTGCGAGAGGTCGTTCTCCTGTTCCCCAGACCGGAAAAAGGGCGCCTCAAGCGCCCTTTTTCTTTGCTCCGCGTTATTGAGCGATATTCGGCAGGGATTTGCGGCCTTCCCTGCGCGACACTTTGATCCGGGCTGCGTCTATATAAATGAGACGGTTTTCCTGCCGCCGCGCTCTGCCGTATCCGCTGATCTGGTTCCCGCTTTGGGTCCGCGCGGCGCTGAAGGTCTCAAGCTCGTTGAAACCGGCAGCCAGGCGGGAGCGCCCGCGACTGGCTATACTGAAGATGAGCGCCATTCATAACCCAGCACAGGCTGGTCACCCGATGAGGTCAACAAATCCATGAAATCGATCTTTGAACGGCTGCGTACGCGCCGTCTTGCTTCAGCATTCGTCCTGCTCGCGACGCTATCGGCCGCCATTGTGGCAGGCTCTTTTGCTGTCCACGGGGTTCGCGCACAAGAGAAGCAGAACGACAGTGCAGACGCCACGCCACTCAAGGTGGTCAATTCCACGGTGCCTCCCAACCAGTTTGTGAAGATCGCCCGGGAGGTTGGGCCGGCGGTAGTCAACATCAATACCGAGACGCTTCCCAAGCAGGCCACCGACAAGAGCGGCCGCAATTTTCATGGCTTCATGCAGCAGACGCCCCAGCAGCCCGGCGACGATGGCGACGATGACAACCAGCAGCAGGGCCAGGGCAACTTCCAGGACTTCTTCAATCGCTTCTTCGGCGGCCAGATGCCGGACCAGGGAGGCGGCGACCAGAACCAGGTCAGCGAATCGCTTGGCTCGGGTTTCATCGTCGATCCCAAGGGCTACATCATCACCAACTATCACGTGATCGAGAAGGCGGACAAGATTTACGTCAAGCTGGCGACTGATCCCGAGAACGAGGATATGGGCCGTCCGGCGCGCGTGATCGGTTTCGACAAGGCCACTGATCTGGCGGTCATCAAGATCGACACCAGCCTTCCCCTGCCGACGGTTTCGCTGGGCAACTCCGACAATGTGCATGTGGGCGACTGGGTAGAGGCCATCGGCAGTCCATTCGCGCTGGCGCAGACCGTCACCGCGGGCATCATCTCGGCCAAGAATCGGACCATCGAGCCAGGTGTGAGCGGCCAGTTCCAGCACTTCATCCAGACCGATGCGGCCATCAATCCCGGTAACTCGGGCGGGCCGCTGCTGGACATGAACGGTGATGTAATCGGCGTCAATACAGCCATTTACACTCAGTCTGGCGGCTACCAGGGATTGGGTTTCGCCATGCCCTCCAATACCGTCGTCTCGGTCTATAACGATCTGATCGGCCCCAGCCACAAGGTAACCCGCGGCTCGATCGGCATCGAGTTCCGCGAGAACCTCTCGGGCGCCGTGAACCGCGTTTATGGCTTCAAGAACGGTGTGCTGGTGCAGGAAGTTCAGCCGGGCGGTCCGGCAGACAAGGCCGGGATCAAGCCGGGCGACATCCTTACCACCGTCGACGGCCGGTCCATCAAGGACGGCGATGACCTGGTGAACGAGATTGCCAGCCGCAGGCCGGGCTCGACCATCCGCCTGGGCTACCTGAGGAATGGCAAGCAGGACGACGCCACGGTCACCATCGGCGATCGCGACCAGGTCTTCGCCAGCCTGAACAATCCGGGGGTCGAAACCAGCCCCGGCGAGCAGGGCGATGCGGGCGAGGCCAGGCTGGGCGTGGTGGTGCACGATGCGTCTGCGGCCACCGTGGACAAGCTGCACAAGCCCGGCGTGGTGATTCAATCGGTGCGTGCCGGCTCGTTCGCCGACCTGCAGGGACTTGAGCCGGGACTGGTCATCACCCGCGTCAACAAGCAGCCCACCGGCACCAAGGAGCAGTTCGATGCCGTGGTGAGCAAGCTCAAGACCGGAGACGACGTGGTCTTTGAAGTCATGGACCCGCGTCACCCCGATCAAGGGATCAACTACGTGGGCGGAACGCTCCAGTAATATTTTTTAAGAGGCGCCGGAAGCGGATTCCCGTTTCCGGCGTCTTGTTCCCGCGCCGGTCGCATTCCTGGTTCCGATTTGTTTTTTTCTTGCCAATGGGCGAGACGATTCGCTAGGATGCGTCATAAGGCCAAACAAGCAATTTCTTTTGAGAGGTGGTTCAGCGTGCTTTCTTTTCGAGCAAGCTTAGCGTTTCTATTGTTTGCGATGATGGCCATATCACCGGCCTTTGCAGGCGGTTGGCATCACCGCCACGCCGGCCGGCACGCCACGCACACGCACCACGTTTTCACAGCAATCATCTCGAGATCGCACCGCTTGCACGGCCAGCAGTCGATTGATCCAGACCGGGTGGTCCAGATTCAGCAGGCTCTGATTCGCGAGCATTATCTTTCCGGCCCGGCAACGGGTGAGTGGGATGAGTCCACCAAGGCAGCCATGCAGAAGTATCAGGCCGACCAGGGCTGGCAGACGAAGCTGATGCCCGACTCCAGGGCGATCGAAAAGCTGGGTCTCGGTCCCGACTACTCCCATGCAATCAACGCCAAGGATTTGAGCTCCGCTGGTCCGCTACCGGCCGACAGCCCGGCGCAATCGTCCGGATTTGTGGCCGCGTCGGGTGTCAGCGAGTAAAGCGCCGCTGAGAAGTCCGGCATCGAAGCGTGGGTTGATTGCGGTCGGTTTGAGCGTGGGGTGATTGCGGTCGGTTTGTGCGTATCTTCAGAGATTTATCTTCAGGTTTTATCCGGATGGCCGCCTTCGGGCGGTCATTTTTTGCGTCAGCGCGTTGTTTCGGCGTGCATTTTGATGCGGCTGAGCGGATGGCGGCTGGTAGCTCCCCTGTTTTTCCGCTCGGCGAGTGCTCCGGCGGCAAAGATCAGTGGAAGGGCAGTGCGGACATTCCCTTCAGCAGGAACTCGTAGCGCGGGCGCAGGGTGTCCGGGCCGGCGCTGACGGTGCGATCGAGATGGATCAGCCAGCCGCTTTGGTCATACCGGGGCCAGGCGGGCAGGCCCGGCCCGTTGGGGTCGCCGGTTTTGGCGAAGTTGGTCCAGTAGTCCATCATCTGTTCGCTCAGCTTGCGATCCTCGGCGCGCCACACGGCGCCGGGCCGGGTGTCCAAAGTTCCAAAGACATACTCGATCTCGTCGGAGTGGAAAGCGAAGCCGCCGGTGTGGAATCTGCTGGGCGGCGCGGCCAGCTCAAAGTGATAGCGGTAGACGGGCGAGTCGCCCCTCTTCCACCCTGCAGACGAAGACCTGTCCGCGGGACGGCCGGATTGACTCTGCGCCTCCAGCCACTTCCATACGCCTAGAGAGATGAAAACGTCGCCTGCATAGTCGATGGCCGAGCGCCAGGCCTGCTGCGGGGTATTGGCGGGGTAGAGCTTGAGAAACTGCGCGGCGCGATCCCTGAAAAGGGTGTCGGCCATGGCTCTGAACTGGCCGGGCGTGACGCCGTGCTGGACGGCGAAGCTGCCTTCATCGAGGTTCCATCCGGCCATCAGGGGCACATGCGCCTGCCGGCCGGCTGCGTAGACTGCCGGCACCGGCTGGGGCGAGGAATTTGCCGTCGACGACTGGCCAGAAGCCGGTCCGGCTGGCTTTGGCCGCATCCAGAAGCCTGCCTGCGGGAAGCGAGCGCAGTTCCTTGAGCGACTGAACGCCCAGCGAGGCCACCCATCGGTCATCCCGCTTTTCACGGACTTCCAAGGGGCTGTTGAAGCGCGGGCGGGTGAAGGCGGCGCCACTTTCGCCAATCGCTTTTTGAAACAGCCCGCTGGTTTCGGGCGAGGCCATCAGCGTGCTCACGGCAAATGAGCCGGCACTCTCGCCGAAGAGGGTCACATTGTCCGGATTGCCGCCGAAATTCCGGATGTTCTGCCTGACCCAGCGCAGCGCGGCCACCATGTCCAGCAATCCGTAGTTGCCTGCCGTGCCGTTGGCCTCGCGCGCCAGATCCGAGGTGGCCAAAAAACCGAAGACTCCCAGCCGATAGTTGATGGTGACCAGTACGACGCCTTTGAGGGGCAGATAGTCGCCGTTGTGGCGATACTCCGAGCTGGCGCCGCCCGCGTAGCCGCCGCCGTGAATCCAGAACATCACCGGGAGTTTGCTCCGCGCCCTGGCTCCGGCGGGGGTGAAGACGTTCAGGAACAGGCAGTCCTCGCTGGGCCCGCTGTCTTCAAACATCATGTCGCCGAAAGTGCGGCTCTGAAGGCAGCGCGCGCCGAACCAGGTTGCGTCGCGGACGCCCTTCCACCTGGCCGGCGGCTGGGGCGCCTTCCAGCGCAGTTCACCCACCGGAGCCGCGGCGTAAGGCAGCCCCATGAAAGCCCGAACCCGGGCGTGGTTGATCGCCCTTCCGCGCACCTTGCCCTGCTCGGTTTTGACCGTCAGGGAGCCGGCGTGGGCGCGGACGGGAAGCCCCGCGACCAGAGCCGTCATCAGCAGAGCGCACGAGATTCCCATTCCTATTCGCATGGTCGAGAGAAGCCTCCTCACGGCTTCAGTAGGCCGCGATGCCGGTGAGGTGATGGCCGAGGATCAGGGTGTGGATGTCGTGCGTGCCCTCGTAAGTGCTGACCGACTCCAGGTTCATCATGTGGCGCATGATCGGGTAGTCGTCGGTAATCCCGTTGGCCCCCAGGATATCGCGCGATTTGCGGGCGCATTCGAGGGCCATCCAGACGTTGTTGCGCTTGGCCATGGAGATGTGCTGGTGGCCCACCGTGCCCGCGTCCTTCAGGCGGCCGACGTGCAGCGAGAGCAGTTGCGCCTTGGCGATTTCGTTGGCCATCCACACCAGCTTCTCCTGGACGATCTGGTGGCTGGCGATGGGCTGACCGCGGAACTGCTTGCGAAACTTGGCGTATTCGAGGGCGGTCGAGTAGCAGTCCATGGCCGCGCCGATGGCCCCCCAACTGATGCCGTAGCGGGCCTGGTCAAGGCAGGTGAAAGGGCTGCGAAGGCCGCCGGAGCCGGGCAGCAGGCTGGACTCGGGCAGGTGTACATCCTGGAGCGAGAGGCCGCTGGTGACCGAGGCGCGCAAGCTCCACTTGCCGTGAACTTCGGAGGCCGAGAAGCCGGGCCGGTTGGTTTCGACCAGAAATCCTCTGATTTTGCCGCCTTCATCCTCGTTTTTGGCCCAGACAATGGCCACGTCGGCCAGATTGCCGGAGGTAATCCAGAGCTTTTCGCCGTTGAGGACGTACTCGCCGCCCACCCTGCGGGCGGTGGTGGTCATGGCGGCGGGGTTGGACCCTGCGCCGGGTTCGGTGAGGCCGAAGCAGCCGATCTTTTCGCCCCGGGCGAGGGCCGGCAGCCACTCATTTTTCTGGTCTTCAGAGCCAAAGGCGTAGATGGGGTACATGACCAGGCCGGACTGCACGCTGACAAAGCTGCGCAGGCCGGAGTCGCCGCGTTCCAACTCCTGCATCACCAGGCCGTACTCGACGTTGGACATGCCGGCGCAGCCGTAGCCTTCGAGGTTGGCGCCGAACAAGCCCAGGTCGCCCATGGGCAGCACCAGCTCACGCGGAAAACGCTCCGTGCGGAAGCATTCCTCGATGATGGGGATGACATTGTCCTCGACAAAGTCGCGCGCGGTCTTGCGGACCAGCAGTTCGTCCTCGCTGAAACTGGAGTCGAGTTGAAGAAAATCGAAGCCTTGAAATTTGAAGCCCATGATTGCACCTGCCGTTTTTCCTGCCGAATCAAGACAAGCGATTCTAGCAGACGGGAAGCGGGTGAGTGGCTTTGAGCCTGCTGAGATGGAACTTTGCGGGATGCGCCGGCGGAACCAAAGAAGATAGCGCACAGCGGCGTGGTCCGACGTGGTGTGGTTCCGGTCTGGCTCTGCCGGCGGACCCGGTTATAAAATGCGCCTGCCTTTCGCTGCCCGAGAGGGCCGTCCTGCAAACACGCAGTGCCAAAATGGGAACTGAGGTTGCCTGAATTTGGAGCGATCTTGTCTTTTCAGAGTAGGACCTGTAATGTTGGATACACCTATGCGTAAAGCGTTCTCAGCTCTCGTCGTGATGGGGTTTTTCTGCGCCTCTGTCATCTGCCACGCTGACTCTGCGTCTTTCGGCGTGGCCAGCGCCTTCAACCTTGTGGCTCTGGGCACGGTCAATGCCGGCGGCAACACCGTCCTCGCAGGCAATATTGGAACGACAGCGGACGTGGAAGGGCGCATCGCCGCGGCCAACGATATCACTGTAGCCACCACAGTCGGCAGCACCCTGGGGGCCGACCCGTACGGATCGCAGGCCGATGGCTACGCGATGGTGGCCGGCGGCGGAATCACCGCGGCGAATTACTTTCAGATCAACGGCGGCGGCAACGTCTATGCTCCCAGCAATAGCGCCGGTTACAACTGGAACGAGAGTCCGAAGGGGTCGCTGATCTCGACCGGCTCAAGCCCGGTCAACTTCACCAGCCTGCGCTCTACGATGGACGCGTTGACCCTGGAACTGGCCGCGCTGACCCCGAGCGGCGTGGTCGGCGCGCCGACCCCGGCGGGTGGCAATCCCTCCTGGCTGGTTCTGGCCGGCACCAGCCAGACGCTCAATGTCTTCACCGTGACCGCGGCGCAGTTTGCCAGCACCAACAACCCGCTGGACATCGAGGTTCCGACCGGTTCGACCGTGATCATCAACGTGGAAGGCGCGAATGTGACTCTGGGCGCGGGCATCTACGTCAACGGCCAGCAGGAGGGGGACGGCAATAACGATGACGCCGACATCCTGTTCAACTTCGCGGATGCTTCGACGGTGAGCATCGACGGGCAGTTGGACGGCGCGGTCCTGGCGCCTTTCGCGATTTTTACCAGTGATAGCCAGGTGGGCGGCACCATCATCGCGGCCCAGATCGGCCAGACAGGCGAGGTGCATAATCTCGAGTTCGAGGGCACGCTTCCCGCGCAGGACGAGATCCCCGAGCCGGGAACGCTGTCGCTGATGGGCATCGGCCTGTTATTTATGGGCGGTTTGTCTCTCCGGCGCAGATCGGCCTAAGCGCTCTTTCGAGTTTCATCGATTCAGGCGTTTTTCAGGCATTCCCTGATTCTTTATCGAGCGGTTCGCTTTATCGCGTGTCCGGGCAAGTTTTGCGCGGACATGCGAAGCTGCGCCTGAACGGAAGGCTGTTCTACTCCAGGAATTCCCGCACAAAAGGGTTTTCGCTTCGGACCAGCTCGTGCAGCGAGCCGTCGAAGATCAGTCGGCCTTCTTCGAGCATGAGGAAGGTTGTGCCGGGGTCGGTCTCGCCCTTTGGCATGGGAACCATGCGGCCGAGGGCGGCGTCGAAGCGGTGCTGGCAGAGCATGAAAGCGTCCTGAAGCCGGTGGGTGACCAGCAGCGAAGGGGTGTGGTGGACGTCGCGCTGCTTGACGATCAGCTCGATGATGGTGGTCGAGGTGACCGGGTCCAGGCCGCCGGTGGGCGAATCGTAAAGCAGCAGCTCGGGCGTCTGGATGAAGGCGCGGGCGATGGCCACGCGGCGGCGCATTCCGCCCGAGAGACTGGCCGGGTACAGCTCGAAGGTCTCCTCCAACTCGACAAAACGCAGGGCGTCGTGGACCCGGCGGTCGATTTCCTCGTCGGGGACGCGCTCCTGGATCAGCTGGTAAGCCACGTTGTCGCGCACGGTGAGCGAATCGAAGAGCGCGCCCTCCTGGAAGACCATGCCGGTGCGGGTGCGCAAGGGGAAGAGCTGTTCCTCGGGCATGTGCGCGATCTCCTGGCCGAAGAGCAGGATGCTGCCCTCATCGGGGCGCAGCAGGCCGTTGGCGAGCTTGAGCAGAACGCTCTTGCCCACTCCGGCCGGGCCGAGCAGAACGCGCGTATCTCCCGGCGCGATGGAAAAGCTGACGTCGCTGAGCACCGGAGGACCGTCAAAGGCGATGGAGACATGGCAAAAAGCGACCACCGGGGCGGCATCCGAAGCCACGGCCGGGCAGAGGCCCTGCGCGTCCGGTCTGGATGAGGCCGGGCTGGGCGCGTCCGGTCCGGATTGTGGCGAAGCGGGGTTTACGTCCATGCGGCGAAGACAGAGAGCAGCACCTGGGTGAGAAGGAAATCGACGAAAATGATGAGCACCGAAGCGAAAACGACGGCCTGAATGGTGGAGCGGCCCACGCCCTCGGTGCCGCCCGAGGTTCTCATTCCATAGAAGCATCCGACCGACGCGATCAGGTAGCCAAAGAAGAGCGGTTTGACCAGCCCCTGGACGATGTCGGGATAGTGAAGACCCTCCCACGCCGAGGAGAAATACTGCGGCCCGTTCTGGTGGTTCATGAAGGTGTTGACGATGGAGCCGCCGAGAATGCCGAAGGCGTCGGCGACGATGGTGAGAAAAAAGAGCATGGAGATGGTGGCATAGATGCGCGGGGTGACCAGTTTGCGCATCGGGTCCACTCCCAGGGCGCGCATGGCGTCAATCTGCTCGGTGACCACCATCGAGCCCAGTTCGGAGGCCATTGAAGAGGCGTTGCGTCCGGAGACCATGACTCCGGTGAGCACCGGGCCCAGCTCGCGGATCATGCTCAGGCTGACAAAGCGGCCGGTAATGGCGGTGGCTCCGAAGGCCGCGAGCGTGGCCGACGATTGCAGAGCCAGCACGCAGCCGGTAAAAAAGCCGGAGAGCAGGACGATGGAGATCGAACCGACGCCGATGATGTCCGCCTGCATGAGAAAATCTTGCCAGTAGACGGGCGGGCGAAAGAGATTCATGACAGCGCGATAGGAGAACAGGGAGTACTCCTGCACGGTGAGCACGAGATTCTTGGCAGTCTTGTCGATCGTCAGTAGCGCCATCGTGTTTGCCGGCTTGCGGGATGAAGGGTCGGTCCGCTGTCCTCGAAAATGGTTGCGCCAGAAATGGCAGTTCCCGGATTCCTCGCGCCCCGGAATACGCGCGCCCCGGAATACGCGCGCCCCAGAATACGCGCGCCCCAGATTCCTCGCGCCCCAGGATTCCTCGCGCCCAGGATCACTCTCGCCCAGGATAACTCTCGCCTGGACCGCATCTTTCGGGAAACGGTTCGTGCAAAGACAGGATAGCGCACCCGGCGGGGAAGAGCGACTCGATCGGCCGATGCGGCGCGGTGGCGGCGGCGGGCTGCCGTTCGCGCAATTCGTCCGCGGAGGAATACAATTCGAGCGAACCGGTGCTGAAAAAGGGTGATTTACGCCGCAGAGGAGAACTGGAATCGTGAATCTGTTTCGAGGCTTGCGGCCGTTTGAACGCGCAACCGCAGCGCGTGACGCGTTGGCCGGGGTGGCGCTGGCGGCGATGGATATTCCGCAGGTGCTGGGATACAGCAAGATTGCCGGAATGCCGGTGGTGACGGGGCTTTACACGCTGCTTCTTCCGCTGGTGGCGTTCGCGGCTTTCGGCTCTTCGCGCTTTCTGGTGGTGGCGGCGGATTCGGCCACGGCGGCGATCCTGGCCAGCGGAATCTCGGGCGCGGCGACGCCGGCCGGGGCGCGGTATGTGGCTCTGGCGGGGATCGTAGCGCTGGTGACGGCAGCGATTCTGCTGGTGGCGCGGCTGCTCCGGCTGGGCTTCATTGCGGACTTTCTTTCGCGCACGGTGCTGGTCGGATTTCTGGCCGGTGTGGGGTTTCAGGTGGGGATCTCGGTGCTGAGCGAGATGCTGGGCGTGCCGGTCGACTCGCGCCAGCCCGTGGCGCAGCTTTGGGAGGTGATGCGCGGACTGCCCCAGGCGCATCTCGCCACGGTGGCGGTCTCGGTTTCGGTGCTGGGGTTTGTGCTGCTGCTGCGGCGCTTCGCTCCCAAGCTGCCGGGAGCGATGGTGGCCGTGGTGGCGGCGATTGCGGCCAGCGCGGCGTTCAATTTCGCGGGAGCTGGAATTCAGACCATCGGGCCGGTGGTTGGGGGATTGCCGCATCTGGGCTTGGAGGGGCTGCTCAGTCTGCGCGGCATGAATTGGCAGGAGGTGGAACTGCTGCTGACGGTGTCGGCCTCGTGCGCGGTGATGATCCTGACGCAGAGCGCGGCCACGGCGCGCATTTATGCGGCGAAGCATCATCAGGAAATCGATGAGAATACCGATCTCTTCGGGCTGTCGGCTGCCAATGCCGCGGCGGCGCTGAGCGGAAGCTTTGTGGTGAATGGCAGCCCTACGCAGACCGCGATGATGGAGGATGCCGGCGGGCGGAGCCAGATAGCGCAGCTCGCGATGGCGGCCGTGGTGGCGCTGGTGCTGCTGTTTCTCACCCGGCCGCTCGAGTATCTTCCCACCTGCGTGCTGGGCGTGCTGGTCTTTCTGGTTGCGCTACGGCTCATCGATTGGAAGGCGCTGGGGGAGATTC
This sequence comes from uncultured Acidobacteriaceae bacterium, assembly GCA_963788415.1. Taxonomy (GTDB): domain Bacteria; phylum Acidobacteriota; class Terriglobia; order Terriglobales; family Acidobacteriaceae; genus Telmatobacter. Next base: position 23,009 of record CAWBHO010000074.1, read on the forward strand.
GCACTGAGAGCCCGCAGGAGTTTGCGCTGGCTTTGATGACGGCGGCGGTGGTGCTCGGGGTGGGCGTGGAGCAGGGGATTGTGCTGGCGATGGTGGTCTCGCTGCTGCGGGTGGTCCAGCACAGCTATCATCCGCATAGCGGCGTGCTGGTGGCCGAAGGCAGCGGGAGCTGGAAGCTGGTGCCGGCGGCGCCGGATGTGGTGACCGAGCCGGGGCTGGTGCTCTACCGCTTCGGGGCGGCGCTTTTTTATGCCAATGCCGGGCGCTTCCTGGAGGAGGTGTCCACGGTGGCGCGGCCGACGGCGACGGCGGTGCGCTGGGTGGTGGTGGACGCCGAGGCGATGACGCACGTGGATTACTCGGCCGCGCGGGTGGTGCTGGAACTCGAGAAGAGTCTTGCCGAGGCCGGAGTCGTGCTGGGGTTTGCGCGAATGCCATGGGATCTGCGCTCCGACTTTGATCGGCATCATCTGACGGAGGCGATCGGTCGAGAGCACATCTTCAGCCACCTGCACGAAGCGATCGCCGCGTTCGAGGCGTCAGCCAAGGCGCAGGAAAGCAAGGCCGGTAACGCAGATCGACGGTGAGCAGCAAGTTGGCGTCCACGCCGCCAGAATCCCTGTGCGGATCAGGAAGCCCGCACAATAGCCTGCCGGGAGGCCGGCGTTATTGATTTGCGGATAAGCCCTAAGCCGTTCCAGATGCCTAAGCCGTTTTTTCTAACGGCGCGGCAGATTTCGCCGGCTCGGCTACTCGTTGGGCGGAGACCCACCAAAGCAGCGCCAGGCCCGCCAGCATGGAGCCGGCGCTGGCCAGTTGGGCATTCGACAGGTCCCAGACGATCTTCGGATTGCGGCGGATGAACTCGACCAGGAAGCGGGCCGCACCGGTCAGCAGCAGATACTGGCCGAGAATGGCGCCCATGCGATGGGATTTTCCCAGCCGCCACCACAGCCAGCCGCCGATGAGCAGTCCGGCGCCCAGTTCATACAGCGGGGTGGGATAGACGGGGACAAAGACCGGATCGATGCCGTTGGGAAAGGCCATGCCCCAGGGGTGAAATGTAAAGGAAAGAAAGTGGACCGGCTGGATGGGAATGCCGTAGCAGCCGTCGCCGGAGAGAAAGCAGCCGATGCGGCCGACGCCATAGCCGATGGCGGCCGCCGGCGCGGCCAGATCGAGCGTTCGCAGAGTGCCGATTTTTGCGCGCCAGCCTTGAATGACCAGCGCCGAGATCCCAAACAAAAGGCCGCCGAACCAGGCAAAGCCGGCCGAATCCCACAGCACGCGCCAGCCCATCTCGCGGAAATCGGAGGGCGTGTCGAGGACGTGCCACAGCTTGGCGCCGAGAATTCCGGCCAGAACGGCCACGGCCACCATACCCACCGCGTCGGCCGTAATGCGCGCGCGGCGGAACGAGCGGTCCAGAACGAATGCCGCCGTGACCGCAGCCAGCCAGAGCATCAGTCCGAAGATGGGGATGGTGAGGCTTCCGATGTGTAGATAGGGAATCATCGCTTCTCCAGTATAGACGTGGGTGTGGGCAAAAAGGTGCGCGGGCGCTGGGGCCGAGAAAGCGGAGTGCGGAGTTTTTCACAGGCAGGCTTGCCTCTTGGCCCCCTATTCAGGCGATACTGAACGCATGGCTTCCGTCCCGCACCAAAACCTTGAGATTTTTTTTACCCGCCAGCAGATTGCCGAGCGCGTGGCTGAGATGGGCGCACAGATTACCCGGGATTTGAGCGGGGAGAAGCTGGTGATGGTGGGCGTGCTGAAGGGTGCTGCGCCGTTCCTGGCCGACCTGGCGCGCGCCGTCGAGGTGGATGCGACCTTCGACTTTGTGGCCACCTCCAGCTACGGCAAAGGGCAGCGGTCTTCGGGGGCGGTCAAGCTCATCAAGGATCTGGACGAGCCGATCGAGGGCAAGAACGTGCTGGTGGTCGAGGATATTCTGGACACCGGGCTGACGCTCGCCTACCTGCGCAAGCTGTTTCTGCAGCAGAGGCCTAAGACCCTGCGCATCGTCACGCTGCTCGACAAGCCTTCACGACGCCTGGAAAAGATCGAGGCCGATTACGTGGGCTTTTCCATCCCCAATCTATTTGTCGTCGGCTACGGAATGGATTATGCGGAGCGTTACCGCAACCTGCCCGATATCTGCCTGATGACGCCGGACCATCCGGAGTAGAGAGCTGCATTTTCGAGTCGGTTTTTGCCCCCAGGCGCCTGGGTTTCAATTCCGGAAAGGCGCTGCGCCGGATCGAGACAGGCTGCGTTTCTCCATTTGCAGAAGCTTGTTGATTTGGTCTTGCGCTCCGGCAAGAACTATACTCAACTCCGGAACGTCGCCGGGAAATTGTTGTTCGGGCGCGGCGCCGGACCGGCAAGGAGTTTCTCCATGACTGCGACACCCCCCGTCGAGGACATGAATCTGGATTTTGACCACGGCAGCTTCGATGCGGCCGCGTTTTCCTGTGCAGCGCTCGATAACTGGCGGTCGTTGGCCGCCGTGATCGACCACACGCTGCTGAAGGCCGACGCCAACCGCAGCCAGGTGGAAAGCCTGTGCGACGAGGCGATCCGCTACCGCTTTGCCTGCGTCATGGTGAACCCGATGTGGGTTTCGACAGCCGTCGGCGTGCTCGCCGGCAGCGGCGTTCCGGTGGGCGCGGTGATCGGTTTTCCGCTGGGCGCCTCGCTGGTTTCCACACTGCGCCACGAAGCTGCGGCCTGATCCGGCTGGGCGCGCGAGAACTGGACATGGTGATCCCCATCGGCCGCTTGAAGAGCGGAAACTATCAGTCCGTTGAGCACACCGTCCATGCCGTGGCCACGGTAGCCCATCACCACGGCGTGCTGCTCAAGGTGATTCTCGAGACCGCGCTGCTGAGCGTGGAAGAGAAGCTGCGCGGGGCGGAGATCGCCATCCACGCGGGCGCGGACTTCATCAAGACTTCGACCGGCTTTGCCTCGGGCGGGGCCACTCCGGCCGACGTAGCGCTGATGCGCGGCGTGGCCGGCGGCCGCTGCGGCGTAAAGGCCGCGGGCGGCATCCGCACCCTGGCCGAGGTGAAGGCGCTGCTCGAAGCCGGAGCTAACCGCATCGGCGCTTCCTCATCAGTGGCCATCGTGCGCGAGTTGGGCGCGGAGTAGCCCGCCCTTCGCAAGGGCGCTCAACGATCAGTCTGGAAGACAGACCACTCCAGCCACCAGTTTGTAGTGGAAGCCGTCAAAGCGTTCACTTAGACTGATGGCCAGGAAGGTCTTGGTGGGCTGGCTGCCAGCCAGGAGCGCGTGGGGGTGGATGCCAGCGGGCAGAAG
>CAWBHO010000075.1:0-6282 GCA_963788415.1 uncultured Acidobacteriaceae bacterium
ATCGCTGATGTCGGCCGACAGCTCCGGCGGGGTACGCTCGAGCGCCACGCGGATGGCATTCATGATGACCGCGATGCACTCGCCCAGCGCCTCGCGAATCTCGCTGTCGTCAATGCTGATGGTCTTGGGCACGCCTTCGATCAGGTTGCGCCCCTTGATCTCCATGGTCAGCGGCTTATCCAGCGGATAGGCCGACCCGAGTTCGATCTTGATGGCCTCGGCCGTGCGCTCGCCGATCAAGAGATTGTATTTGCGCTTCAGGTAGTTGGAAATCGCCTCGTCCATCTGGTTGCCGGCCATGCGCACGGAGCGCGAGTAAACGATGCCCGACAGCGAGATGACCGCAATATCCGTAGTCCCGCCGCCGATGTCCACCACCATGTTGCCGCCCGGCTCGGTAATCGGCAACCCGGCGCCGATGGCCGCCACCATGGCCTGCTCCACGAGGTAAACTTCGCTGGCTTTGGCGCGGTAAGCCGAGTCCTCGACCGCCCGCTTTTCCACCTGCGTAATCTCGGAAGGCACGCCGATGACGATCCGCGGATGCACCAGCATCTTGCGGTTGTGCGCCTTCTGGATAAAGTAATTCAGCATTTTTTCGGTGACCTTGAAGTCGGCGATCACGCCGTCCTTCATGGGTTTGATGGCCACGATGTTGCCGGGCGTGCGGCCCAGCATCTCCTTGGCCTCCTTGCCCACGGCTTCCACCTCGCCGGTATTCTTGTTGATGGCCACGATGGAGGGCTCATTGACGACGATGCCCTTGCCAGCCGCGTAGACCAGGGTGTTGGCGGTGCCGAGATCGATGGCCAGATCGCTCGAAAACATGCTGAAGAGCGAACGTAAACCGTGCGACCGCGTGGAGCGCGATGGGTAACCGTTGAATGACATTGGGAAACTGGTTCTACCTCAGTGGTTATTGTACGGCCAGCGGGCCGCAGCCGTATCGTAACTTATATTCGCAACATGCAAAACAGGTGCCATCCCGGTAACTGGCGCGCTCAGCTTAGTGGCTTGCCGCTGCGCTGAACGGCTGCGGCTGGCCTCGCCCCGTTCTTCCGCCAGAGCGACTGCAAGAACGCTTGCGGCGTAAAATCCATCCCGCCTCCACGCCTCCGCAGCCGGCTGTCCGCGCTGACCGGGTAAATCCTGTCAGCCGCCCTGGGCTGTTCCATCTCAATCCGCGCAGGTTCAACAATCCTGCCTGGTCCAAACGGAAAACGCTGCTTCCAGAACGTGTACAGAGGAAGATTCGTGCAGGAAGGCGGGCGGGCGGAAAGTAGCCGTCGATCTGGGCAAAAAAAAACGGCACGAACATTTTCTGCTCGTGCCGGGAGGCCAGTGACGCAAACTACTTCCAGCTCGGAGTCGGCAGGTTCTGCCTTCTCCCCAACTGGAATATATACACCGTAGCATAGATTGAGCAGAATGCAAATACAAAAATCGAAATTATTTTCTCTTTTTGCTCCGGGCAACTCCGCCGTGCGGCCCAGCGCTCCAATCCAACGCAAAATGCCCAGCCCAGAAGCGCCAGAATCTTGGAGTTCGGGATGCCGGAGGAGTGGTAAGGCATTCTGGAATCAATTACTTTTTCTCAGCGACACTCGCTGCATCCGCAACCCGGGGGCTGACTGAGGGGAGCGCCGCGGCCCCCCGCTGCGGCGAGAGAAGCGAGGTTGGGGCTGTCTTACGGAGTCGGCAGGGCGCAAAAAATCCCAAAAAACCGATAAATTCGCCTGAAATTCAAATTTGCGGATGCCCCGCAAGTGAGTTGGCGGAGCATCCAGGCCACCCCCTGCCGAGCGGCCGGGGGTGTCAGGCGAGCGCGTCCGCGGCAGCCGCAAGATCAAAATCCGCGGCCGTCAAGCCCCCGGCGTCGTGCGTGAACAGTCCGAGGCGCACGCGGTTGTAGCGGATATCGATATCCGGATGGTGTCCGGCCTCCTCGGCCCGCTTGCCCAACCGGTTGACGAAGGCCAGTGCGGCTGGAAAATCGCCAAAGCTGAAGGTTCGCGTCAACTCCCCGCCCAGAACCTGCCAGCCGGGCAGGGCGGTGAGGTGGGAAGCAACTTCCTGAGTGGAAAATGTGGTCATGAGTTTGCTCCGAAGGGGAATTGTGTCGATCCGAAAACAATTGTATCGATCGGCCCTAAGAACTTGTTGAAAATCTAACTCGATCCGGAAAATCAACCCTCAGGGGCTAAAGCCCGCGTTGATTTTGCTCGCTCTACGGCACGACTGAAGTCGTGCCCTGTTACAAAGCCAACCCAGGCCGTCCCTTTTTGAGCAAGGCCGGAGATCGCTTGATATTCATCTTCGGCAATTGTCGGGATTCCGCAATCTCCGAGGCCGCCCTTTCCTACTCCTCGAAGACCTCGATGTCGGGAGAAGAATCGGTCTGGGGCGTGCAGGCGAACCTGGCCGCATTGATGACCGCGCAGCTTGCTCCTCCCTGTGAGCCATCGGCGACCAGGAAGGTGCCTGTTCCGGGAGCCGCGGTGTCCCAACTGTAGGTCATCCCGATGGATTGATCCCAGGAGAAGACTTCCCTTCCCGCTGTGCTGAGTCCGCCGGTGATTGCGCCGCTCGAGGCCACGCCGAACTCGCCCGCGCTGTTCAGCGAATCGTTGCTCACGAGCGGCATTTGGCCCATTGCATAATCGCCGGCCAGAGCCGCGCCGGTGAAGGTGGTCTGCGTCTGCGGCTCCAGCCAGCCCGAATCGAAGGAGCCGTTGTTTTCCACGCTCATCTCCAGCGCGCTGTTGGTGCTGAAGAAGTAGAAATAGCTGGTGCCGCCGGCCGATTGGAAGCTGGCGCGGCCGGGATGAGCCGGGTCGAAGGCCAGCGCGGTTGGGCCTGCGCTGGCGTTGGCGGCCGCATAGGAGCCGCTGTCGTTCGTATAGCTTTGGTTGATGGTCAGATTGCCGGCTCCGTCGCCCGAGCCCTCGGAAACCGTCGCGTAGTAGCCCGACGGCGTGCTGCCGCCGCTGAACTCCGCCCCGCGCAGATAGAGAACGAAGGGGCCGGAAAGGCTTGCGCCGGAGGCCGCAACCTGCTGCTGGACGCGCGCACTGCCGGCCTGCTCGCCGTCGTTGTCGCTATTGTCGAGCACGAACATGCGGTTGGCGTCGATGATGTAGACGGTGAAGCCGGTGGAGGCGCCGGCTCCGTTGAGGGCGACCGTGAAGCGGCCCGTGGCGGGGTCCGGCGTGGTATAGGTTCCGGTGAAAGCGCTGGTCTGGACCGTTGCGCCGCCACCCAGAGCCACGTCGATGTTGCCGCTGGCAATCGTTCCGGCTGTGGCGCTGAAGAGGCCCGCAGAGGCCTTCAGATTGCCGTTATTGTCCTCGCCGTCGAGGCCGAAAACAATGCTTTGGCCGCTGATGGTGCTGGCCGCAAAGGCGCTGGGCGTGGCCCGGTAACAACTGGCCGTATTGCGCTGGCCTGAGGGCCATGTACCCAGGTCATCGGTCTCGATCATGCGAAACTGCTGAGCCGGCTGAGCCGCGCCACTGAGGGCGAGAGCCCATCGCACGGTCTGGTTTCCGGCGGCGCCATCGGTCAGAATCGTGTGGATGGACGCCATGCCGTTGTTGTCCGAGCCGATGCTGTAGCTGCCGGTAAGCACGCCCGATCCCCAGCCGACGTCGTAGCTGTTGGTGTCGAAGACGCCGCTGGTGATGTTGCCCTGTCCGTCGGCCTGAAAACTGGCCACCGAAGCCCAGCTGGTGGCGTCCTCGTCGATGAACCCCTGGAGGAGGCAGACATAGGTGCCGTTGAGGTTTCCATTGTTGGCGCCGTTCGGACCCGCGCTGATGGTGAGGGTGTAGGTGATGGGCCCGGCGACCGCGCCGACCGAGTCTTCAACCGAAACCTGGAAGGTGAACGACCCGGAGGAGGGCGGCGTTCCGGTGATGGTCAAAACATTATCGTACGTCGTGTTAAAGCTCAGGAAGCTGGGCAGCCCCGTCACCGTCCAGTTGTATGCGGGATTGCCGCCGGTCACCGTGATCGGCGCCGAATAGGGGTTGCCGGCGATTCCAGAGGGTAGTGTGGCCGGGGTGATCTGGATGGCCGGGCCGATCGTGACGGGGATGGGGCCCGATGCGCCTGTCGCCGTGGTGACGGTGACGTAAACCATGCCGAGAGCGGCGGTCAGATTGGCGGGAATTGCGGCTGTCAGCTCCGTCGCGCTGACGTACGTCGTCGCCAGGGAGGTGGAGCCCCACTTTGCGACCGCGTCGGGGGTCAGGTTCGACCCGTAGATTGCCAGCGTGAAAGCGCCCTGGCCCGCCGTGGCCAGGGTGGTACTCAACCCCCAAATCTGCGGCGCCGGAGGATTGATGGTGAAGGAAACCGGAGCCGACGTTCCCTCTGCGTTGCCGGCCGTGACAGTGGCAGTGCCAGGGGTTACGAACAAGGTGGGTGGAACATCGACCAGCAACTCCGTGGGGCTCACGTAGACCGGACCCAGAGGGGTCGATCCCCAGGAAAGGGTTGTGCTGGGGGTAAAGCCCGCGCCCATGACAGTCAGACTGAGGCCGGAACTGGAAGCGCAGACCGAAGCGGGGCTCAGGCTGGTGATGGTGGGCGGCGCGGGGCTGATGGTAAAAGTGGACGCAGGGGACCATCCTCCTCCGTAAGGGCTGTAAACCGTGACGCCGGGCTCGCCGGGACTGGTGAGCAGGCTGGCTGGGACCACGGCCGTCAACTGCGTTGGGCTGACATACGTGGTCACCAGGCGCGGCGTTCCCATCGAGGCGAAGGAACCGAGGACAAAGCCGCTTCCATCGATGGTCAGGGTGAATTGAGTGCTGCCCGTCGGGGCGGAAGCGGGGCTCAGGCTGGTGATGAGGGGTTGCGGAGGCGCGACGGTGAAGGTGAGCGGAGCCGAGGTTCCACCGTCGGTGGTCACCGTCACGCTGACCGGGCCGGTGGTTGCCATCAGGCTGGCGGGAACCACCGCCGTGACGATCGCCCCTTGCAGATAGGCCGTAACCAGGGGCGTACCTCCCCAACTGACGACCGCCGTCGAGTCGAAATGGGTGCCGTAGACGGTGAGCGTGATGGTACCAGAGTTCACTCGGAGAGAAGCGGGGCTGAGGCTGGTAATGACCGGCGGCGCCGGGTTGACGGTGAAGGGAACGCTCGATGAGGCCCCGCCGGCGGTGACGACCGAAATGTTGACCGTGCCGGTACCCGTGAGCAGGCTGGCTGGAACCGCCGCCGTGACCTGCGTCGAACTGATATAGGTGGTGGTCAGCGCTGTGTAGTTCCACCTCACCACAGTGGCCAGGGAGCCGGCAAGGAAACTGGAGCCATTAACGGTCAGCGTGAAGGCCTGCGCCCCGGACACCACGGAACTGGGACTCAGGCTGGCGACTGTGGGCAGCGACGAACTGGCGGCAAGCGTCGATCCGGACGAGACAGCGTTCACGACGTTGGTGGCCGAATGCGAAGAGGGCGCTGTGGATGCGGGGTTCGATCCGCTGGCGATCAGCGCGGAGGAAGGATCAATTGTGGCAGTCGAATCCGGCGTGGCGGCTGAATCCGGACTCGCGCCCGTGACCGCGAAAAGTTGCTGACTGACGGCAGGGGTCTCGCTTTCCGCAACCACCGAAGCAGCAGCGGAACTGGAAATGGAAGCGGAAACCGGAGCCGGATTCAAAGCCTCGCGAGCCATTGCGGGAGGCAGCGGCGCGATGGCGGAGGCCAAAAGGCTCGCAGCGGCTGAAGCTGGCCCGGCGGACGCCGGAGAGGAGGGATGAACGGTAAACAAAGCGCTTGAAGATGCGGCTGACCCGGGGCTGACCGAGACGGTGGCCGTGCTGGCGGAGGCGATCAGACTGGCGGGAACCGTGGCCGTCAACTGCGTGGCGCTCTTATAGGTCGTGACTAGCCCGGTTGCGCCCCACTTCAAAGCCGATGTCGAGGTAAAATCCTCCCCGTTGATGGTCAGCGTAAAGGCGCTTCCGCCTGCGGCAGCCGAACTGGGGCTCAGGCCGGTGATGGTGGCCGCCGCCGAAGCTGCAAGGGAGATGGTCATCAAGAGGGCGACGGGTACAACCGCCGTCCACCATCGCAACAGCAAGTTTGAAGCGAACATGGAACCTTCCCTCCAGGGCGCGCGCCTTGCTTGCACCTGTCAACCCGAGCCAGGCGGCCCGGGGCCGGTGGAAATCCGCCGCGAGGCGAGCTCTCTGCGCAGCGCGTCTGATCCGGGTTACCTACTTAAGGAATCGTCAACGGACAACGATTCAAAAGATTACTTTTGTCTTAATT
>CAWBHO010000076.1:0-8371 GCA_963788415.1 uncultured Acidobacteriaceae bacterium
AGGCAGGGAGGCTTCGACAGCGCCGATTTCGGCGAGGAGGCCGTCGCCGGCTCACGATGGAATGCGTGAAAAACAGGGAATAGGCGGTATCGTCGCGCGCAAATAGCGCTTGTCAAGGTCGCGTGGTTGGCGTGCGCCAGCACAAGAATAAGCACGCGGCGAGGATGAGGCACCCGCCAATCAGCGAATTGCGGCTATCCTTTTTGGGAGGCAAGCTGCTTTTTCTGGCTCCCGATCCCTGGTCCCCGCTCTTTTCACCCCGCGACCGTCAGCTCTTCTTCCAATTGCTGCTTGCTGTAGAGTCCGGCGTAGTAGCCATCGAGGGCCAGTAACTCATCGTGCCGGCCGATCTCCACAATTCTTCCGTGGTCGAGCACGGCGATCTGATCGGCGGCGCGCACGGTGGAAACGCGGTGGGAGATGAGAATGGTGGTGGAGGCGCTGGTATAGCTGCCGAGGCCGCTCAGGATGCGTTCTTCCGTGTAGGTATCGACGCTGGCCAGCGCATCGTCCAGAATGAGAATGGCGGGCCGGCGCAGCAGGGCGCGGGCGATTGCCGAGCGTTGCTTCTGGCCTCCGGAGAGGGTGAGGCCGCGTTCGCCCACCATGGTTTCAAAGCCGCGCGGAAACTCTTCGAACTCCTGGCGGATGTGGGCCGCCTGGGCAGCTTCGAGCAGGTCTTCTGCGCTCGCCTCCGGCGCTCCAATGGAGAGGTTTTCGCGGATCGTCGCACTGAACAGAAAGGTCTCCTGGGGCACCATGCCGATGTTGCGCCGGAGCACGGCCAGCGGATAGTCGCGTATCGGTCGCCCGTCGATCAGGAGCGAGTCTCCGGGGGCTTCATAGAGCCGGGAGATGAGGTTGACCAGGGTGGATTTGCCTGAGCCGGTCGGCCCCACGATGGCCAGGCTGGAGCCGGCGGAAATCTTCAGCGAGATGCCGTGGAGCACCGGGGTCGCCACGGATGAACTGTTGTCCGTGGGGTGAAGAGCCGGGGTCCCCACGGATGGATTCTCGTCGGTTGGCTGAGGCGCCGGAATGTCGCTGTAGCTGAAACTCAGGTTGCGAAATTCGATCTCGCCTTGCAGCACCGTGTCGGGCTGGATGGCGGGGTCGGCCGCGCTGTCGTCGATGGCCGGCTTGGCGTGCAGCAGTTCTTCGATGCGCTGCACCGAGGCAGTGCCGCGCTGGAAGATGTTCACCACCCATCCCACCGCGATGATGGGCCAGATGAGCAGGGTCATGTAGGTGTTGAAAGCCACAAACTGGCCTACGCTGATGCGATGAGCGACGACCATGTGGCCGCCGGCCAGCAGGGTGATGATCATCGAGATGCCGAGGATGAATTCGAGCGTGGGCCAGAGCATGCCCATGAGCTGAACCAGCCTCAGGGAGCGGGCGATGTACAGGCGGTTGAGCCGTTCGAAGATGCCGATCTCGGATTTTTCGCGGGCAAAGGCGCGCACCAGCCGGGCGCCGGAATAATTCTCCTGAGCTTGCGCGCTGATCTCCGAGAAGCTGGCCTGAATGCGCTCGAAGCGGTCATGAATGCGGCTGCCGAAGTATTGAATGAGGATGCTGGCCAGGGGCATGGGAGCCCAGGCCACCAGCGTAAGCCAGGGGCTGATGTTCAGCAGGAAAAACAAGGCGAATACGGTGAAGAAGACAGTGTTGGCGCTGTACATCAGGGCGGGGCCGAGCAACATGCGCACGGCGCTCAGGTCGTTGGTCATCCGCGCCATGATGTCGCCGGTCCGATAGCGCTGATAAAAGCCCGAATCCTGCTCTTCCAGCTTGCGAAACAGGTCGTTGCGCAGGTCGAACTCGATATCCCGCGAGATGCCGATGAGAATCCAGCGCTGCGCGTAGAGGAAGACGCCTTTGACCAGGGCGATGGCAATCAGCAGGCCGGCGAAGACGAGAATCCGCTCCCGCGTGACTCCATGATCGAGGGCGTCGATGGCGCGTTCGAGAATCTGGGGAAAGAGCACCCAGGCGCCGTTGGCGCAGATGCAGGAGAGCGTACCCCACAGGTATCCCCAGCGGTAGCGGCGCATGTAACTGAAGAGCGGGGCGAGATCGCGAAACATGATTTTATTGTACGGGGCGGCGGGTTATTTTGCTCTCGTCGGGGGATGACCCCGCGCGCGGCCGCCGGCAGGAAGGGAGAACCCCGCTAGGTCGGCGTGCGCAGCAGCAGATAGCTCCCCACGAGTCCGAACAGAAGATCGGAAAACCAGGCGGCCAGGGCCGGGGGCAGGTAGTTCACGTTGCCCATGGCGGCGAAGAGGCCATCGACGACCCAGTAGGCCAGCGCCACGCCGATGGCCACGGCGATGCCGGTGAGCGAGCCCCGGCGGCCCATCGAAAGCGCAAAGGGAACGGCCAGCACGGCCATGATCATGGTGACCAGCGGGTAGGCGAGCTTGTGCCACAGTTCGACGCGCAGCCGCATGGTGTCGAAGCCGCTCTGGCGCAGGTCGCCGATGTAGCGATCGAGTTGGCCGAAGTTCATCTCCTGCGCCTGCAAGCTCTCCTTCTTGAAGTAGCCGGGGTCTTCGTGAATCTCGGAGAAGGAAGTCTGCTTGAACGGACGAAACTCGGTGATGTCGGCGCCGCTGAAGTCGCGTTCCCAGCCGTTCAAAAAGACCCAGGTGCCGGTGGCCTGGTTCCAGAGGGCGCGCTCGGCGAAGATGCGCCGCGAGAGCGCGAAGGTGGACGGATCGAACTCGAAGATGGACAGATTGGCGAACTCGTTGCGGTCGGCATCGAAGAACTTGTAGTAGAAGATGCGGCCGGGCTCGCCGGCGTGCGGCTGGCCGAAGATCCAATTCTGCTCAGGGCGCAGGACGGTCTGCGGCGGGCGGCCCTTGATGATGTTATGCAGCGTCTCCTGCTTGCGATTGGCCTGGGGCAGATAAAACTGGTCAAAGAGGAACAGGCCGACGGCCAGCACGGCGGCAAAGCAGACGATCGGCACCACCAGCCGGTAAAGGCTGATGCCGCAGGCCTTCATGGCGATGATCTCCGAGTTGCGGTTGAGCACGCCGAAGGTGACCAGCACGGCGATCAGCACGGCCAGCGGGGTGGTCTGATAGAGCATGTCGGGGGTGAGGTTGATCAGATAGTCGCCGATCACGCCGAGCGAAATGTGGTTGCGCAGAATGTCGCCCATCAGCTCAAAGAAGGTGAAGACCAGCATGAGCATGACAAAGCCGATCAGCACCACGAAGAAGATGTTGAGAAATTCGCGCACCACGTATTCGTCCAGGATGCGCGGAAAAACTCCGCGGGTCGCCTTGCGCTGGGAGCGAAGGTGAAATCTGTTCAGCAGGCCGCCGATTGCCGTGCCGTTTGGCCTGGCCGGGGCGCCGGCGCTGGGCGCTTGCAGTCGCGCGGTCCAACTGGCGACGGCATTCAGAATGCGGCCGCCCGAGGCCATCTGCCACAGCAGGAAAAGTCCGATGGCGGTGAACAGCAGATTGGCCGACCAGACCGCGAAGAAGGCTGAAATCCAGTTCTGCTTGCCCAATGCGACGCCGGTCGAGGAGAGCAGATAGTAGATGAAGACCAGCAGAATGGTGAAGACCCAGGCGAAGCTCTTGCCGCCGCGGCGCGATGTCACGCCCAAGGGCACGGCCACCAGCATCAGCACCAGGCAGGCCGCCGGATAGGAAAAGCGCTTGTACAGCTCGATCAGGAACCGCTTGCCGTCGGGCTGGTGGCTGCGTTCCCAGAGCGCTTTCATGGGCATGGCGTAGATGTTCGGTGTCCAGGCGCTCCAGATGGCCTTCGCTCTGCTGGCTGCCGGCCAGGGGCATGTCGGTAATGTCGAAGGTGGAGATGTTGTACTGTTGGGGCTGGCCGGCCACCGTTTCATGCCGGGCTCCATCCCGCAGCCGCATGAGCAACTCCTGGCTGGAATTGCGATTTCCCTCGCTGGAGACGACGGCCGAGGCGGCGGTGATGATCTGCGGATTTGTAGGATCGGTGGTGTCGGCCATGAAGACCTGACGCCAGTGGGCCGCGCCGGGGCCCGAGCGCACGTCCTGCACATAAAGGACGGAATTGCGAAAATCTTCATCAAAGACGCGCGGCTCAATCTCGTAAGAGGCGTGCATGGCGAGAGCTTTGTCGGTGTCGAGGATGGCCTGATTGGCGCGCGGAGCCAGATAGAGCGAGTTGGCCAGTCCCAGCAGCGTGCCGCCAATGGCCACGATGGATGCCACGCGCACGAAGTAGCCGATGCCCAGGCCGGAGGCGCGCATGGCGATGATCTCGCTGTCGGCCGAAAGGCGGCTCAGGCCCAGCAGCACCCCCACCAGAACCGCCATGGGGATGGTGACCATGAAAAAGTTCGGCAGCGTATAGAGAATCACCTCCACAACGCTGACGAAGGTGGAACTGTTGTGGACCACCATCTCCAGAATGCGCGGCAATTCCTTCATGAAAAGAATGAAGGTGAAGATCACGCAGCCGATCAGTGCGTGGGAGAGGATCTCGCCGAGAATGTAACGGGTCAGGATGCGCACAGACAGGCTCTTCCGTAAGTTTATCGTGCCGGGGCGGCTAGCAATCGAGAATCATTTCATTTCAGCGAGCGTCTGCCGCACCGCAGGCGCCCAGCCGCGCAGGCGCAGGCTGTTGGCCAGCACGCAGACCGAGCTGAAGGCCATGGCGGCGGCGGCCAGCCAGGGACTGAGCAGAACGTGGAAGCGGGGATAAAACGCGCCCGCGGCCAGCGGAATTCCGGCCACGTTGTAGACAACGGCCCAGACCAGATTCTGGCGCATCACGCGCACAGTAGCGCGGGCCAGGTCGAGCGCGGCGGGAATGGCGGCCGGCCGCGCACGCAAGAGCAGCACATCGCCCGCCTCCTGCGCCAGATCGGCTCCCGAGCCCATGGCGATGCCGGCGTCGGCCTGGGCCAGGGCGGCCGCGTCGTTGATTCCGTCGCCCACCATGGCCACGCGCAGGCCGCTCTGTTGCAGGGCGCGAATGCGGGCCAGCTTGGCGGCCGGGTCCAGGCTGGCCTCGATCTCGGTGATTCCCGCCTGTTGAGCGATGGGCGCGGCGGCTGCGGCCGAGTCGCCGGTCAGCATCATCACCCGCAGCCCGGTTCGCTGCAATGCGGCCACGGCCTCGGCGGCATCGGGGCGCAGAGCGTCGCGGGCGTCGAAGTAGCCTGCGGCCGCTTTGTCCAGCGCCATCCACAACCGCGTCACGCCCGGCTCCGGCGGCGCAATTCCCTCGGGAAGCGGGATAAAAAACTCCTGAAACAGCGCTTCGTTGCCCAAGAGGCATTCATGGCCCTCCACCTTGGCGGTCAGGCCGCGTCCGGGCAGAATCTGGACGTCTTCAGCGGGCGGCCAGGCGAGTCCGCGGGTGCGCGCTTCATCCACCACGGCGTGAGCCAGCGGATGGTTTGACCGTTCCTCGGCGGCCGCGGCCAGGCGCAGCAAATCGCCGTCGCTGTGACTTCCAAGCGCAAGAACAGCCTCCAACACCGGTCGGCCCACGGTCAGCGTGCCGGTCTTGTCCATCACGATTGCGTCCTGCGGCGCCAGGCGGGCAAGCCGTTCGAGCGCCTCGCCGCCTTTGAACAGCACGCCCAGTTGCGCCCCCCGCCCCACGGCCACGGTGAGCGCGGCGGGCACGGCGAGGCCCATGGCGCACGGGCAGGCGACGACCAGTACGGAGACTGTTGCGGCCAGCGCCTCCTGAAGCGAATGCGTGGCAACGATCCAGATGACGAACGTGAGCGCGGCCAGCGCCAGCACGACGGGCACGAAAATGGCGCTGGCGCGGTCGGCCAGCCGTTCCATGGGCGCGCGCGAACTCTGCGCCTGAGCAACCATTTGACCGATCTGCGCCAGAACCGTGGCTTCGCCCAGCGACTCGGCCCGGCAAACCACCGCGCCCTCGTAGTTGAGCGACCCGGCCAGAACCCGTCCGCCCACCGAGCGGTCGAGCGGCGTCGACTCGCCGGTCAGCATCGATTCGTCCACCGTGGTGCGGCCTTCAAGAATGGTTGCATCCACCGGAAACCGTTCTCCGGGCAACACCAGCACACTGTCCGCCGGCTGAATTTCTTCGAGCGGGACGACACTCTCGACGCCATCGCGAATCCGGCGCGCGGTCACCGGACGCAGCCGCGAGAGCGCGTCGAGCGCGGCCAGGGCGCGGTGCTTGGCGCGCACCTCCAGCGCTTTACCCAACAAGAGAAAGCCGAGAATGAGCAGGACCGCATCGAAGTAAACCGCTCGGCCGGGCGCGGGCCAGAGGGTCGCGTAGGCGGAATAGAGAAAGGCCACGCCCGTTCCCAGGCTGACCATGGTGTTCATATTGGTGGTGCCGTGGCGCAGCCCGCGTGCCGCGCTCAGGTAGATTCCCCGTCCAGCCCATACCATGACGGTCGCCGTCAGTGCCAGCAGAAACCAGCGCAGCGGGCTCTGCGGCAGCGCAAAGAGCCAGGGCAGAAGGCGCATCATGGCGTGGTCCAGAGCGCCCACTGGAGCGCGCTGAGGAGGTGCGTTGAGCGGCATGGAAAGCAGCATGGCCGCGGCGCCGGCTACGAGCGCGGCCATTGCTTTGCGCTCGGCTCCGAGCGACGAAGTGTCCGGCGAGCCGCTCGCGGAAGAGGCTCCCGCGCGAGGCAGCACGGCGTCGTAACCGGCTGCGCGAATGGCCTCGACCAGTTGCGCGGGCGCGGTCACAGCAGGATCGAAGACCACTCTGGCGCGATGAGCCATCAGATCGACGCGCGCCGACTCAACGCCCGCCGCCGCGCGCAGCGCCGCCTCCACATGATGCTGGCAGGAGGCGCAGGTCATGCCCAGAACGGGCAGCGTGAGCGATTCTGTCGCGGGCTCAGCCATCCGTCGGGTCAGGCTTCCAGATGCGCGGTGAAACCGGCTTTGGCCAGGGCGGCAATCGCCAGATCGACCGGCGCAGGGTCCTGGCTGGCGGTGAGCCGCGCCGCGCCCACGCGCACCTCGTTGACCGTCGACTCCCTCGACTGAAGCCAGCGCCTGGGTGACGCGCCGGACGCAGGAGCCGCAGTGCATTCCATCGATTTGCAGCGTGAATTCCGCCATTGTTTTCTCCAGCTTCATTTCGATGATACGCCGGAGAAAAGATGCGATGCAGGCTGGAGTCGTTACGCTGCATGGCGGGTCAAGAGATCTATTGTAGAAGTTGCCGGATCGGGGAGGATCATGCAGAGAGAGTTTCCGTTGGCGCCGCTGGTGGGCGTGGGCGCGGTGATTGTGGACGAGGGCCGGGTGCTGCTGGTGCGGCGCGGAACCGAGCCGCTGAAAGGCCATTGGTCGCTGCCCGGCGGCTTGCTGGAACTGGGCGAAGGGCTGCTCGACGCAGTGGTCCGCGAGGTGAGGGAAGAGACCGGACTGATCGTCGAGCCGCTGGAACTGATTGAGCTGCTGGACCGTATTCATCGCGGAGGGCGAGCGCGTCCGCTACCATTATGTGATTGCCGATTATCTTTGCCGCGTGATGGGCGGCGAGTTGCAGGCGGCCTCTGACGCGGATGCGGTGCGCTGGGTGGAGCGGGCGGAATGGAATTCGCCACAGTGCGCTCCAGCTGGACCCGATCACGGTGCGGGTCATCGAGGCTGGTTGGCAGAGGGCGCAGGGAACTGGAGAGGCAAAGGCGGCCATGAAGCTGGAACAAGCGGATCGGTTGGATTGCGGTTGTGCTGGCGGTGGCCGCTGGAATTGGTTTCTGGGCGCGTCCGGTCAGCTGTTTCAACGATGCGATGTACCTGCGGGAATATTTTTCGCGGCTTTCAGAGCCACTCAGTTCAGGTTGCGGGCCATCGCGTGCATTACCTCGCGGCGGGGCCGGCGGGCGGTCCGGTGGTGGTGCTGGTTCACGGCCTGGGCGGACGCGCCGAGGACTGGCTCGACCTGACCCCATCTCTTGTTCATGCCGGTTACCGGGTCTATATGCCCGATCTGATTGGCTACGGGCGCAGCGAAAAGCCGGCGGATTTCTCTTACTCGGTGGGCGCTGAGGCCGATGTGGTGGTGGGGTTTCTCGATGCGCTGGGGCTGAAGCAGGTCGATCTGGGCGGCTGGTCCATGGGCGGCTGGATTGTGCAACTGATGGCCAGCGAGCATCCCGAGCGAGTCAACCGGCTGATGCTCTTCGATGCGGCCGGCCTGGACGTGAAGCCGGACTGGAACACGCAACTTTTCGCCCCCACTACGCCCTCCCAACTCAACCAACTGGAGACGCTGCTGACACCCCACCCCGAGAAAATTCCCGACTTTGTCGCGCGGGACATTCTGCGCGAGTTGGATCAGGATGCCTGGGTGATTCGCCGCTCGGTCGCCACCATGCTCACCGGCC
>CAWBHO010000077.1:0-10679 GCA_963788415.1 uncultured Acidobacteriaceae bacterium
ACATCTGCTGTACGCGGCCATTTCCGGCCACTTCTCTACATTAACAAAAATCGGTGCCCAGGCAAAGCGCGCCCGAGGCAAAGCCGCGGAACTGTCCGCCTGAATTCCCAGCCGGTCAAATCCCCAGCTTGCGAACTTCGTCGTTGTAGTACTTGCGGTACAGAATCTCCCACTCCTGGGAGCCTTCCTGGATGATTTTCCGCTGGTTGGCAATCTTTGCCCTGGCGGCCGAGTCGATTCCCGCCTCCTGGGTCAGCAGGGCGGTGAGCGCCTTGCGCGCCTCCTGGCGGATGGTGTTGCGATCTTCGAGAAAACCGACTTCTTCGATCTCGGCCAGGGTGTCGGCCACGGTGTGGGCCAGCTTGTTGAGCTTGTCGGGGCTGATCCTCATAGCACCGCCTTGTACTTCTTGGCCAGCTCGGTCTTCACCTTCTTGAACATCTCGGCATACTGCGCGCCGGTCTTGCGCATCTCCTCGGAATACGCGTCCAGAATCACGCGCACCTCCTCGTTGATGCGGTCTTCAAGAGACAGTTCCTCGATCAGCCCCCCGGCGACGCGCGATTCGACCACCTTCAAGTCGCTGGTGGTGATCATCTTGGCTTCGATGAGGTGCTTGACAGTCCGACGGGCCAGATACCCGATATAATCGCGGGAAAAGATCATGGATGAAGGCATAGGATACCGCATCCGGCCGCCCTCTGTACACCGGATGAGAGCCTCGCGTCCCAATTCCGGCCGCGAAACCCGCCTTCCTCGCTCAGTCCCGATGCGGGCAGTGACTCGCGTTCAGGCATTCCTCGGCCACGCGCAGCCGCTCGACCGGCTGTCCGGCCACCAGGTGCTGGCTGACAATCTCCGGCGCGTCCTCGGGCCGGACATTGCCGTACCAGACGGCGTCTGGGTAGACCACCACCATCGGCCCATGCTCGCACTGGTCCAGGCAGCCTGACTTGTTGATGCGCACGCGCACCCCCAGCCCGGCCGCCCTGGCCTGCCGCTGCAATTCGGCGTGCAGGTCGCTGGTGCCGTCGCGGGTGCAGGATGGCCGCGCGGCGCCATCCGGCCGCGCGTTGTGGCACACAAATACATGGCGCTCAAAGGTGGGCAAGCGGTGTTCCTCCTGAGAAAAACGGGCAATTGGCCACGCAACGGGGCATTTGGCGACATCCGGTCCTGGGATCGACTGCTGCATTCAGATTAGTGCATTTTCAGAATCAATGCCGGCCTTTTGAGTGCATCGAAAGATGGATTCTCTTCGAGGAAAAAGCCACTTGAGCGTCAGTTTTCGGTCTGTAGAAATTCTGAAAATGCTGGAACGCCGGAGCCCGCTGGCGGTGAAGTTTCCACAATTGCGCGCCCCCGCCCGCCCCCATCTGCGAAAATAGAAGCTTGACTATGAGCATTGACAATCTACTCTCGCTGAAAGACGACATGGTGGCCTTTATCGAAGGCCATGGACTTAAACGCCTTCCCGGTTACGTCACCGAGGACATTCCCTCCATCGTATGGGAGGGTGCTGGCAACCCCGACGCATGGAAAGACTTTGTGGAGATGGCCAAGAATGTTGGCGCTCCCTTTGTAACCTTCAGCGAGATGACGCTGGAGCCTGAGGAACTGGACGCGCTGGTCGAAGAAGCCGGGGAGATGAACTTCCCTGACGACGAGGCGACCGAACTGGTCGAAGCCCAATGGCTGCGCAAGTACGCCGGGAATCTCGGCTACATTCAGCTCGGCTTTGTTTACCAGGGGTTGGTCTTCCTGCATGAGACCACGACAGAGTGGTATGAGCGCTTCCAGACGCTTCTCGAAGACATCGAGAGCTTCCAGGACATCGTCATCGACGAGCACGAACACGAGCACGACGACGAGGACGAGTAACCGCGGTGAGCCGGGCGGACGCCGAAGCCAGCCAGGCTGTTCCACCGCCAGCGCCGCCGCAGAGCCTTTCACGCACCCTGCCCGGCCAGCGCTGGGCGTTCGCCGAGCCGCATCCGGACGAGGCTGCCGCGCTGGCCAAGGCCGCTCGCCTGCCCCAGGTGCTGGCCGAATTGCTGGTGGCCCGCGGCCTCACCCAGCCGGCTGAGGCATTCTCCTTTCTCAATCCCGAGGCGGCTCACCTTCACGATCCACTGCTGATGCTGGGGATGGACCGCGCGGTCGAGCGGCTGGAGCGGGCCATCGCCAGCCGCGAGCCGGTGCTGCTCTACGGCGACTACGACGTGGACGGCACCACCGCGGTCGTGCTGCTCAAAACAGCCATCGAGATGCTCGGCGGCGTGGCCCACTTCCATGTGCCCCACCGGCTGCGCGAAGGCTATGGCCTGCAATCGAGCGTGCTCGAAACCGCTTACGCCGAGGGCGTCCGGCTGGTGATTACCGTGGACACCGGCATGAGGGCCTTCGCGGAGGCCGAAACAGCCCGCCGCCTGGGGCTGGACCTGATCATCACCGACCACCACCTGCTCGAAGCCGGAGACGCTGTTCCGCACGCGCTGGCGATTCTCAATCCGAATCAGCCGGCTTGCGCCTACCCGGAAAAATTTCTCTGTGGAGCGGCCATTGCGATGAAGCTGGCGCAGGCGGTGCTCGAGCGCCGCGACGTGGCTCGCACCCGCGAGAAAACCCTTCCCAGTTTCCTCAAGATGGCCGCGCTCGCCACCATCGCCGACGCCGTGCCGCTCACGGGCGAGAACCGGGTCATCGCGGCCCTGGGATTGAGGGAACTGCGCCGCCCGAACGGGCTCGGCTTGCGCGCCCTGTTTTCCGCCGCCGCTCTTGATCCAGCCGCCAAATCCATCACCGCCTTCGACGTGGCCTTCCGGCTGGCTCCGCGCATTAACGCCGCTGGGCGCATGGACGTGGCCAGCGAGGTGATCGAGCTGTTCACCACCCGCGACGCGGCCCGCGCCGCCGAGCTGGCAGCCAAGCTGGAGCGGCTCAACCGCGAGCGCCGCGACACGGAAGCCGCCGCGCTCATCGCCATCGAAGCCCGGCTGGCGGCCGATCCGGAGCTGGACATCGACCACCTGCTGGTCATCGACGGCGAAGGCTGGCACCGGGGCGTCATCGGCATTCTGGCCTCGCGCGTGGTCGAGCGCACCGCCAAGCCGACCATCGTTGTGAACGTCGAGGAGGGCCCCGAAGGCAAAATCGCCCACGGTTCCGGCCGCTCCGTAGACGGCTTTCAACTGCTCAACGCCATCGAAAGCTGCGCGGACCTGTTCACGCGCTTCGGCGGCCACGCCTTCGCGGTGGGTTTCGCCCTGCCCGCCGCCAATCTGCCCGAGATGAAACGCCGCCTCCGCGCCTACGCCGGCGGACACCTGGCCGGCCGCACGCCGGAGCACCTGCTCCGCATCCACGCCGAGCTTCCTCTGGACCGCATCACGCCCGTGCTCGCTGGCTGGCTGCGCAAGCTCGAACCCTTCGGACGCGGCAACCCCGAACCGGTCTTCGTCGCCCGCCGGGTGCGCCTGCTGAGCCCTCCGCGGCGGATGAAAGAGCGCCACATCCGGCTGGAACTGGCGCAGGATTCCGTCCAGCCGCGCCCCCGGCCCGGCGCCAGCGGCAGCGTGCGTGCCGTCGGCTGGAACCTGGCCGCGCACGCCGACGCTCTCTCGCTCACCGAGGGAAGCCTCATCGACCTCGCCTACCGCATTCGCGAAAACGAGCATTCCGAGTACGGCGGCCTGGAAGTCGAGATGGCCGGAATCAGGCTGGCTTGAAGACCGTGCGTTTCCCGCTATATTTTGCATAAAACGGCCATCGCCGCAGCCGTCTGCGCACGATCTGACCGACTTCCAGAAAAAATCACATTTCCTTTAGCTAAAGCGCAGAGGTTCAACTGGATTGCAACCGCCAGAGCAAAAACACGCCGAGCCGCCGCCGTATCCCCAGGCTCAAGTCCAGGCTCAATGCGAACAGCAAGGCCATATTCTTCGCTGCTTCGGTCCGAGCAGCAACATGAAAGCGGCGAGTTTATAGATGTAATATACACTCATAAGGATTTTCCTTTCGATTGACGAAAGCGGAGCACAGCGCATATGCCAGTAGATTCGGATTCCAAATCGATCCAGCAGCCCATTGCGCGGCCCGAAGGTTTTCGCTGCTGCAAGCAGCCAGGCCTGGGACGCCCCTGCACCTGCGCGATGGGAAACGTCTCCCGCTTCATCGAGCCGGTGGTGCTGCGGATTCTTCATGAGAAGAAAAAATCGTACGGCTATGAGATTGCCGAATGCTTGGGGCAATATGCATTGACCGACGCGACCATCGAAGGCGCGGCGCTTTATCGCACGCTTCGGACCCTGGAGGCCAACGGCTATGTCTCCTCGACCTGGGAGCATGGCGGCGGTCCGGCCCGGCGCAACTACTCGTTGACCGGCCCGGGGGTTGCGCATCTGCGCGACTGGTCGAACCTGCTCGGAGCGCTCGGCAAGGCGATGATCGAATTTGCCCGCGAAACCGCGGACTGCGGGCGCGACGAAAAAAACGACGGAATGCTGCAAAGGGGCTGATTCAACCCGATCAAGAGGCCAAATCGACCCAAAAAGGAAAGGTTGAAAGTGAACGGAACGGAGAATCAAGCGCTGGAACAAATTGAGTCGAAGTGCGCGAATTCCCAGCAAATCTACCCATCCGCCAGTGAAAATGCGCGGGATCGGGCGGTGGAATCGGGCGCATTCGTCGAGGCAACCGCATCATGCGAGGCAACCGCGTCGAGCGAGAGAACGCCAGAGCAATCCGCGCGCGAAGATGAGCCGCTCAATCCGGCCTGCTTTGTCTGCGGAGAAGAGAACTCAAAGGGATTGCGGGTGCCGTTTCAGGCGGCGAACCGCCATTCCTCCGCCACCTGGACCCCGGGCGCGGGCTGGGAAAGCTACAAGGGAGTGATCCACGGCGGCATCGTCTCTTCGGTTCTGGACGAAGCCATGTCGAAAGCCATTCTCTCGGGGGGCGACGAGGCCTTTACCGCCGAGCTGCGGGTTCGATTCCGCAAGAAGGTCAGCGTTGCGGAGGTTGTCGTGGTGAACGGGTGGGTGGTCAGCGCCGCCAAGCGAAGAATCATGGCTGAGGCAACAATCGCCTCCGAAAACGGCGAGGAAAAGGCTCACGCCTGGGGAGTATTCCTGACGGCGAATCACCGCTGAAGTGGAGACTTGATCGGCACAGCAATTTGAGCGCCGCCGGTTCGCTGCTGCCGGTTCACGCCCGCGCTCCAGAGCGCGAAA
This sequence comes from uncultured Acidobacteriaceae bacterium, assembly GCA_963788415.1. GTDB lineage: Bacteria > Acidobacteriota > Terriglobia > Terriglobales > Acidobacteriaceae > Telmatobacter. The sequence continues at coordinate 5,232 of CAWBHO010000077.1, forward strand.
ATGTCTCACCCCTCGGTCCATCCGACGCAGCCCGCGGTCCTGCCGGGCAGCCTGCCGGGAGGTCCGCCCAGTCTCCGGTTTCGGCGCGGGAATTGGAGCAACCGCTCGCCGTTCGCCGCCGGAGTCCTTTACCCTAGTCACTAGGGGGGCAAGCGACCCAACCATGGCCATTTCTCAGATCAAGTTCGGCACCGACGGCTGGCGCGGCATCATCGCCGACGACTTCACCTTCGCCAATGTGCGCATCGCCGCCGAAGCCATCGCCGCCTACATTCACGCCAAGGAGGACCCCGCAAAGGGACTCTGCATCGGCTATGACACCCGCTTCGAGTCCAAAGACTTCGCCCGCGCCTGCGCCGAGGTCGTGGCCGCGACCGGCATCCCGGTCCAACTGGCCAACGGCATCACGCCCACCCCGGCGCTCAGCTTCGGGGTGCGCGGGCTGAAGGCCGCAGGCGGCATCATGATCACCAGCTCGCATAATCCGCCGCAGTGGAACGGCGTCAAGTACAAGGGCTGGTACGGCGGCTCCGGCAAGCCTTCGATGATCGCCGAAATCGAGTCTTTCATTGGCCAGCCCGTCGCGCGCGCCGCTCAGCCAGCCGCCATCGAGGAGGTCGATTTCCTGCCGCCGTATCTGGCTGCCATCGAAAGCTTCACCAGCCTCGACTCGCTCGCCAAGTCCAACATGAAGTTTGCCATCGACTCGATGTACGGCGCGGGGGGAACGATCATCTCCGACATCTTCACCCGCCTGGGCGTGGCCCACGTGCAGATTCGCGGCGAGGTCAATCCGCTCTTTCCGGGCATCAATCCCGAGCCGATCGAGCCGAACATCCGCGCCCTGGGCGAAGCGGTGGTGGCCAACGGCTGCCAGGCCGGCCTGTGCACGGATGGCGACGCAGACCGTATCGGAGCGACCGACGAGCACGGAATCTTCGTCGATCCGCACAAGATTTACTCCGTCCTGCTCAGTTGGGTGCTGCGGCGCAAGGGCTGGCCGGGGGCCGTCACCCGCGCCTTCAACACCACCAAAATGCTGGACCGCATCTGCCAGAAGCATGGCCGCGAATTGATCGAGCACGGCATCGGCTTCAAGTTCGTCTGCGACTACATGCTGGAGCGCGAGATCGTCATGGGCGGCGAAGAGTCGGGCGGCATCGGCTTCCAGCGCCACCTGCCGGAGCGCGACGGCCTGCTGAACGCTCTGCTGCTGGCCAACGTGATGGCCGAGGAAGGCAAGACGCTCGGCCAACTTGTTGGCGACCTGCAAGCCGAGTACGGCGAACACGAGTACGGGCGCATCGACCTGCACATTCCCGACGAGATCAAGACCAGCGCCATCGCCCGCGCCAAGGCCCTCATGCCCGGCGACCCGGTCTTCGCCGGAATGCAGATTTTTTGCCAGGAGACGCTGGACGGCATCAAGTTTTACCTGGACAACCCGGAAGCGACCACCAAGCCCCGGGCCGCGGAAACCTGGCTGCTGTTGCGCGCCTCGGGCACCGAGCCCCTGCTGCGCATCTACGCCGAGTCGTGCTCGAAGGAGTCCGTCGCCAAGCTGCTGGCCTCGGCGCGCGCTTTCGTGCTGGGCGGGTAACTTTGCAAGGGCGCGGCTCCGGTCGTGCCGTAAATGCAGCAAAAGTCCAGGAATTTAGCCTCTGAGAGAAATTTGTTCGAATTTTTGATTCCGGGCGGACGTTTTGGTCTACGGGCCTGTGGTGAAAGTCTAAATGCAGAAAAACATCCCTCAGGGGCTAAAGCCCGCAGTTTCTAATCAGGCATTTGCGGCACGACTGAAGTCGTGCCCTTTCAAACCCAGACTCTCACCACGGGCGGCCAGGGGTTTCGTGAATGTGATCTAAATCACTGTCTCGGGAGCCCGCTCTATGTGCTACTAATTGAAACTGGAGATCTGTTTACGGTGAATTGGGGCAGAAAGGGCGTGTTTTTGCTGTTGATGATCGTGGTCGCATGGACCACGATGCCGGCCTCGGCCTGCCTGTTCGCCGCGCGATCGGCTGAGCGGCCGGCCTGCTGCCGCGGCATGGCGCACGATTGCCCGATGTGCGGCAGGGGCGTGAACGCCTGCAACTGCGGGATCGACGAGACAAACGCGGCCTTCGCCCCGGTCCCTCTCTCTTCTCCTGAGCACGCGCAACCGCTGGCGTTTGTTTTCCATCCAATTCGTCTCGATTTGCCTGCCGCTCCCCGCGCCGGACACGGCAGTGCTCTGGAAGCGCCGCCGCCGAAGTTTCCGCCCGGCTGTGTCTCCATCCTTCGAATCTAAAGCTCCCTCCATCGCAGGCTGAACTTGGGCCTTTGTGCGTTTTCGTGCGCCTGTGCGCGTTGCGAATGCGCCTGCCGGCTATGCGCTCGATCTCCTTTGGAGGGAGAAATGAAATCGATTGTTGCAGCACTTTGTGTTCTGGCGGGCAGTGTGTTCGCCGGTGTTTCCCCTGCGCAAACGCGGGCCGGGAGCGACGGTCTTGCGGGCTTTGACGCACTCTTTCAAACTGCGCCGCGAACCGAAGCGGCCGGACCGGCCTTGACGCTGGACGACGTGGAACGGATGGCCCTGGCACGCAATCCTGAGATCAAGGTCGCAGCCCGACGCGTGGCCATTTCCGAGGCGCACGTTCCCGCTGCCGGCGCGCTCGACGATCCGACGGCGATGTATCGCGGCTGGGGCGTTCCGCTCGAGAAGCCCTGGAATTACAACGACGCGCAGAACATGCTCAGCATCAGCCAGACCTTTCCCGGCAGCGGCAAACGGGCGCTGCGGACCAGCGTTGCCCAGTCGGACGTGGAGGTGGCCAAGGCGCAGCTTGACGAGGCGCGGTTGGAGGTCCAGGTGCGCGTGCACAAGGCCTTCGACGATCTGCTGCTGGCCGAGGATGAGCTGCGGATTCACGACGAGCACCTGAAAATTGCTCGCGAGGCGATCGAAGCGGCGCGGATCAAATACACCGTCGGCAAAACGCCGCAGCAGGACGTGCTGAAGGCGCAGGTGGCGCTGACGGCGCTGGCCGAGCACATGATTCGCTTCGACCACGATGCCGATCTGGCGCGGGCGCGGCTGAACACGCTCGTGGGACGAGATCCGACCTCGCCGTTGCAGATTGCGGGAGACTTTGCCGCGCTGACGCCGCTGCCTCCGGCCGAGAAGCTCGATGAAATCGCGCTCCAGTCCCGCCCCGATCTGCTGGCCGCCGGGCAAGCCGCCGAGCGGAGCCACAAGGAGCAGGCGCTGGCGAAGAGGGCATACGCTCCAGATTTCACCGTCTCCGCGGGCTACATGCTGATGCCGGCCGGCTCCGCAATGCGCAACAACTACATGATCGAAGGCGCGATGAATCTTCCCTGGCTCAACCGCCGCAAGCACGACGCGGAGATTGCCGAGGCCACGGCACAGGCTACTGAAGAGGACGCCGAACTGGCCGCCTTGCGCAATGCGGCCTTCGGGCAGATTCAGGATGCGCTCGTCGAGGCACGGGCCTCGCAGCGGCTGACGAATTTGTATCACGGTGAACTGCGGCCGCAGGCTGAAGCCACGTTGCAATCGAGCGTGATCGCCTATGAAAACGACAAGACGAGCCTTCTGGACCTGCTCGACAGCCAGATGGAAGTGATCAATGTCGATCTTGCGTGGATCGACGCCGCAGCCGATTTCGACACGCGCCTGGCGGATCTGGAACTGGCCACCGGCGCACCTCTAGACCCGCACGATCTGCCCGCAACGCACGATTTGCCCGTAACAGAGGTGAAACCATGAAGACGCACACGTATCAGATTTCTTTGGCGGCGGCTGTGGCCGCTTGTGTTTTGCTTGCGGCCGCGCTTGCGGTTGTGCTCGTGCGCCGGGGGCACGCGGCTCCGGAAGCGGCTTTCAATCCTGTTGTGGCGCGCGGGCCGCAGGCAGGCTCGCAGCCCGTGTCTTCAGGCAACGCGGCGGCGATGGGAGTTGAGCCGGCACTCGCGCCCGTGCAGTTGTCTCCGCAGCGATTGCAGGAGATCGGCGTGACCACGGCGGTCGTCGAGCGCAAGGCGATGAGCGACAGCCTCAGCGTTCCCGGCAACGTGGACATGGACGAAGAGAAGTTGTCGTACGTGCAGACCCGCTTCCCCGGCTGGATTCAGAATGTCTTTGCCAATGCGACCTATCAGTACGTGCGCAAGGGGCAGCGGCTTTTCACCGTCTACAGCCCCGACCTGGTCAGCAGCGAGCAGGAAGTTCTGCTGGCGCGCCAGAATCAGAAAGCCTTTGCGCCGAACGCGCAAGGCACGGCCGCGGAAGAAGGCGGCTGGCTGCTCAAAGCATCCGAAGAGCGGTTGCGGCAATTCGGCGTTCCGGCGCAGGCCATCGCTAACCTCGAGCAATCCGGCAAGGTGGAGCGCAACATCGTCATCGATTCGCCTGCCTCCGGCTACATCACAGAGCGCAACGCGCTGCCCAACGCCTACGTGCAGCCGGACACGAAGCTCTATACGATTGCCGATCTCTCGACGGTCTGGGTTTACGCCAATGTCTTTCAGAACGACGTGGGCCGTTTGAAGCCGGGCGACGCGGCGCAGGTTACGGTGGACGCCTATCCCGGGCGCAACTTCAACGGCCGCATCGATCAGATTCTTCCGCAGGTCGATCCCACCACGCGCACCGTGCGGGTCCGTCTGGTCTTCCGCAATCCCGGAGTCGTGCTGAAACCGGGAATGTTTGTGAACGTCGCCATCGCGGTACCGCTGGGGTGGCAACGGGTTGTGCCCTCCTCGGCGGTGATGCAGACGGGCGCGCGGGCAATCGCGTTTGTGGATCATGGAAATGGGCTTCTGGAGCCGCGCACGATCCAGGTCGGGCAGCAGCTTGACGATTCGGTCATCGTACTCAGCGGGCTCAAAGCCGGCGAAAAGGTGGTCAGCTCGGCCAACTTCCTGGTGGACTCGGAGGCGCAGCTTCAGGCGGCGATGGGGTCGTTTGCGCCTTTGCCGCAGCAGACTGCTTCAGAAGCCGGCAGTGCGCCGGCGGCGCAGGTGAAGATCGCCCTCGCCACGCAGCCTTCTCCGCCGCGCGAGGGAGCGAACACGGTGCGCGTAACGCTGACCGGCTCGGACGGCAAGCCGACGACGGGAGCGCAGGTCACGGTTACGTTCTTCATGCCGGCCATGCCCGCGATGGGAATGGCGTCCCAGCACGCCGCGGCCACGCTGAGCGAAAAGGGCAACGGAGTGTATGAAGGACCGCTGCAACTGGCCTCGGGTGGCACGTGGCAGGTCACGGTCCTCGTGCAGCGCAACGGCCAGACGATTGGGACAAAGCATCTGAGCGTTGACGCGACGGGAGGGATGTAATGATCTCGAAAATCATTGCCTGGTGCGCTCGTAATCCCTTCCTCGTCTTTTCCGGCGCGATCCTTCTGCTTGCCGCGGGCATCTGGAATATGCGGCGCGTGC
>CAWBHO010000078.1:0-17083 GCA_963788415.1 uncultured Acidobacteriaceae bacterium
GATCGAGGGCCACGATGGGAAAAGCGAAGCAGTATCGTAGCGGTCTGATGGCGTCGATTCACGAGACGGCCGAAGGGCTGCACTCTGCCGGGGTGATGGACAAGCGGACGATGCGCGAGTTCGACGAGCTTTGCCTGACGCCGGTTCAGCCGCTCGCTCCCGAGGAGATTCGCGCGCTGCGCCTGCGTGAGGGAGCCAGCCAAGCCGTCTTCGCGCGCTATTTGAACGTGACAACCGGCCTCGTGAGCCAATGGGAGCGCGGAGAAAGGCGCCCGCAGGGAGCTTCGCTCAAGCTGCTCTCGCTTGTGTCGCAAAAAGGGCTGGCGATGGTGGCCTAATGGGCCGTTACTTATTACAGGATCGCTTATGAAGTAGCTTCAACGTGGTTCCCATGACTTGTCGAACGGCCGATCTTCTGGACCTATATTTCCGAAATCGATGGTGACAGATGAGTCGTTGTCATCATCTTCTGAGGAGTTTACGGTCAACACCAAACAAAGAACAATGACTAGGTCGTCATCCGCATCCATGCGAATCTTGTACTGGTTTCCCTTGCCGATTACGATGCGGTTTTTGACGAAGGCTGCAATCTGGCGATCATTATGGAATACCGAATAATGAAGGCCTATATGCTCATAGAGACGGAAAGATTCTCCATTTCCTTCGCATACAAAGACACGCTTCCATAGCTTTTCGCAGCGATACCGAAAAATCCTGCCGTCCGCAAAAATAAAATCATGTCTGGAACGCAAGGGGAAGAAGTAACCTTTGATTCGTGCCAACAGGTGACCGTCTTCAGTTGCAGTTTGTCGTTGAAGGAAAAGAAAGACTTCGTCGCGGTGTAGGTGGCGTTTGGCGCAACAATATCGTATTCGGACCTGAAGGAGAACTTACGTTCCTGAATCGAGATGTCCATATTGTTTGCTCTCGCTTATGGTAATCGAATGCTCGCCGCCCACCACGCATCAAACGCGGCCAGCGCGCACTCGCATTGCAGGCGGTGGCGCTCTTTCTTGTCTCGCACCTTCTTGCGCAGTTCTTCTTCCAGCGGCTCCAGCAGGTCGAAGGTCATGTTGGCCGGTTGAAAGTTCCTGGGGTCGGCGTGCGTGATGTAATGCACCAGCGAGCCGAGGGCCGAAGAGCGCGGCGCGGGAGTGGGTTCTTCTCCTCGCGTGAGAGATGCCGCATAAATCCCCGCCAGCAGGCCGGTGGCGATGGATTCCGTGTAACCTTCCACACCTGATAACTGCCCCGCGAAGAGAAGCCGAGGCTCTTTCTTCAGACGCAGGGTTTCATCCAGCAGCAAAGGCGCCTGAATATAAGTGTTGCGATGAATCTGCCCGTAGCGCAGGAAGCGCGCGTTTTCAAGGCCGGGAATCAGGCGGAGCACGCTGGCCTGCTCGCCGAATTTCAAGTGATTCTGGAAGCCGACCAGGTTATAGCTGTCGGCGCGCAGGTTTTCCTGGCGCAGTTGCACCACGGCCCAGGGGTTTTTTCCGGTGCGCGGATCGCGCAGGCCCACGGGCTTCATGGGACCAAAGCGCAAGGTGTCGCGGCCTCGCCGGGCCAGCACCTCGACGGGCAGGCAGCCCTCGAAGTAGCACTTGTCCTGAAGCTCTTTCTTCTCCCACTCTTTGGTCTCGGCCGGTTCGGCGGCCAGCAGCGCGTCCAGAAAACGGTCGTACTCGGCGCGGTCCATGGGGCAGTTGATGTAATCGGCCGTCCCCTTGTCCCAGCGCGCGGCCATGTAAACTCGCTCCATGTCGATGGAGTCGGCCTCGACGATGGGCGAGATGGAATCGTAGAAAGCCAGATGAGCCGAGCCGGTGATGCGGGCGATTTCGGCGCTCAGGGCGTCGGAGGTGAGCGGTCCGGTGGCCAGAATGGTGCACTTCGCGCCGTCCTCGTTTGGGTGCAGGCTGGTCACCTCCTCGCGGAAGACGCGGATGCGCGGCTCGGCGGCGATGGCCTCGGAGATGCGCCGCGAAAACTCGACGCGATCGACGGCCAGCGCGTGGCCTGCCGGCACAGCCGATTCATCCGCGAGGCGCAAAAGGGCCGAACCCGCGCGGCGCATCTCCTGCTTCAGCAGCCAGGGCGCGGTGTTCGGCGATTCGCTCTTGAGCGAGTTGGAGCAGACCAGCTCGCCGAACTCGACGGTCTGGTGAGCCGGGGTCAGGCGCGGCTTTCCGTCCACCATGGCCCGCATCTCGTAAAGCTCCACTTCGCAACCCAGCCGCGCCGCGGTCAGTGCCGCTTCCGGACCAGCCAGCCCGCCGCCGATGATTCGAATCTTCATTTTTTGCACTCCGGCTCCCGCCGATCAACACCAGGCCCCATACTGATCTGACCAAGGCGTCCGCCCTAGCGCAGATGGTTCATAGCGCGCAAACGCCGTTTGTCCCACCGCAGGTGGCCAGCCGTTCCAGCGCCTCGCCGCTCACCCGAACGCTGCGCCACTCGTCCAGAAACTCGGCCCCCATCGCCCGGTAGAAGTCGATGGCCGGCGTATTCCAGTCCAGAACCGCCCATTGCAGGCGGGCGCAGCCTTTTTCCCTGGCAATGGCTGCCACCTTCAGGAGCAGAGCCTTGCCGATCCCCAAGCCGCGCAGCTCCGGCTCGACGAAGAGATCCTCCAGATAGATTCCCGGCTTCCCGGTCCAGGTTGAGTAATTGAAAAAATAGAGGGCCAACCCCGCCGGGCGGCCGTCGTGCTCGGCGATCAGACAGAAAAAAAGTGGGTTATCGCTGAATCCATACTTTTCGAGGTCCGCTTCGGTGGCGATGGCGGACTCCGGCGCGCGCTCGTAAGCGGCCAGTGAGCGGATGAAGGCCAGAATGCAGGGTACATCCGCGCGGGTCGCCGGGCGAATCGTGGTTGCCATGGTTTGATTGTAGTGTGTGATCGAGGCCACAAGCGGCCCCGCGGCGGTTGGGCTACGCTCTGAAATTGACTGCGGCGGAAACGTCGGCTCCGGCTGAATGGCGGCGGGCAGACGCGTTCCGGGGGCCAGGTTCGAGGCATCCTCCGCATCCTTGGGCCGGATGCGACTCCTGCTTGCGGCGCGAAAGCTGCGCAGGGGGCGGCTGTACCCTTGTGCAGGGCAACCGATAGGATTTAACTTGGGTTCTGCGAAGAAGGGCAGCATCGGGCGCTGTTTTCGCGTCGCCACATTCCGGTTTCATCCGTGCAATCGGCAGGGTGACGTGAGTTTCTTCGAAGGCGGATTGCACAGGGCCTGACATTGGGATTCATGGGTTCGCCGGCGGTGAATCACGGTTGGCATTTGCCGCGGTGCAGACCAGCAAATATACGATTTTTGAGCTCGCGGGCATTTCTACCCGCGCCGCTCCTGAGGAGAAGAAGATGAAGCGCAATTTTTCACTTTGGCTGGGCCTGCTGGCATTCGCATTTTTGCCAGTGTTTGCTCAAAATTCCGCGACCCAGCACCCCATGGGGAAGATTCACGGCAACGTGATCAACCCAACCGGGGCGTCGCAGATCACCGGCACGATCAGTCTTTCCAATGACGGCGGCCGCACCTCCAAGTACACCTTTCCGGTTTCCGCCGCGGGCGAATATTCGGGCGAAGCAGTTCAGGGAACCTACAGCTTGATCTTCCGCCAGACGGATACCCCAGCCGACAAGATGGTCGACATGATTGATGGCGTCAAGATCGTGGCTGGCCAGGATGTGGCTCAGGATGACGATATGTCCCGCAAGGAGTTCGTCGACAAACTGCCGGCGGAGGAGCAAAAGCAGTTGGTGGAACTCCGGAAGCACAACTCCGAGGCCATGAAGGCCAATGAGGTCGTCAAGCACCTCAACGCCGACCTGAAAGTTGTCGCCGAGGATCTTACCGCGGCCGGAGCTGCGCGCCAAACCGCAATTCAGGCTCTTGGCGCCAGCGCCTCCACGGCGGATATTGCGGCCAAGGAAGCCGAGATCAGAACCGCGAAGTACACCGACATCGTGACCATGATGCTCAACGACACGCACGCCAAGCCTGACGCTTCCGTTCTCTGGGCGCAGTTGGGACAGGGGCAACTCGGTCTGAAGAAGTTTGACGATGCGGAAGTGAGCTACAAGAAGGTTCTCGATCTGGAGGCAGCGGCGAAGAAGCCAAATCTTGAAACGCAAGGCCTGGCTTACAGCGGCCTGGGCGAGATCTATGCGCGCACTGGCAAGGTGCCCGAGGCGAATGCGGCCTTTGACGCGGCGGCCAAGGCGAATCCGACGATGGCTGCCGTCTACCTGAGAAACGAATCGGTGATCTTCTTCCAGGAGCACAACTCCGCCGCCCAGGCCGCCGCCGCCGATGAGGCGATCAAGGCCGACCCGACATCGGCCATCTCTTACTATCTCAAGGGCAACGGCCTGGTTGTGAACACCACGGCGGACCCCAAGACGCAGCAGCTCATTGCGCCTCCCGGCTGCCTGGAGGCTTATCAGAAATACCTTGAACTGGCCCCGAATGGCCCTTATGCCACTGAGGTGAAGGGTATTCTGGCTGGCTTCGGAGAGAAGATCGTGACCACCTACAAGGCTCCCAAAGGCAAAAGGTAGTCTCGCTTTTTGCTCTGTTTCCGGCGGGCGCTGCCGATAGCCGGCAGCGCCCGTCGGTGTTTCAGCGCATTTCCCTGGCCTTCGCGAGGAAACGAGCCACTCAACGGCCGTAGTCTTGCTCGACAGCAATGCGAGTATCGCTTGCATCCGTCCGCCGCGCATGTCGGTCAGGATGCTTTGATCCCGAGACGCAGGCGTGTCCGGCCAGAACAAAGCGCAGCGGCCAGTCCACGGCCACGCGGATGCCAATGCGCGGCGTGACCTCGACCTCGGTGGCAGCATAGCCGTCGTCGCGCAACTGTAGCGGCGAGGCCGGGTCGAGCAGGTCCAGGCCGTTGTGCTCCTGGCGGCTGAGCCCCAGCGCCTGGCAGAGCCGGCTGGGGCCGGAAGTGAGCGGCCGGGCGGGCGATCCAGCGGGGAGATTCCGATTGTGAGCCATTTCTCCGCTCCCGGCCACGGGTTCGAGAGCGCGCAGCAGCACAGATCCCGCTCTGCCTTCGGGCTCGCAGGAGACGTTCATGCAGAAATAACGGCCATAAATCGAGTAAACGTAGGCAAAGCCGGCCGGGCCGAACAGAACCCGGTTGCGGAGCGTGGGACCGCGGTGAGCGTGGGCGGCCGGGTCGGGCGGCTGGCGGTGCGGGCCAAGATATGCCTCGACCTCGACGATCCGCCCGGCCAAAACTCCCGCGGGCGAAAGGCGCACCAGCAGCTTTCCCAACAGCCGCGGACCTACCTCGTCCGGCTGCGCTTCAAAAAAGCCGCGTTCCAGCAGCCGGCCAGGCAGATTCGCAGCCGAAGCGGGGTTCCAGATCTCGACTGCGAGAGCCGGAATTCGTTCTATTTGTGCGCGGTCTTCCACTCGTTCACGAGGGCCAGCACTTCTTCAGCGTGACCGGCGGGCGTCACCTTGGGAAAGACGTGCAGCAGCGTCTGGTCAGGGCCGATGACGAAGGTCGTCCGCTCGATTCCCATCACCATCTTGCCGTACATGTTCTTTTCCTTCAGCACGCCGAACTGGTTGCAGACCTTCTCGTCCACGTCGGCCAGCAGTGTGTAGGGCAAGTCGTACTTGGCGCGAAATTTGGCCTGATCCTTGGGCGTATCGCGGCTGATGCCCAGCACCACAGCGCCTGACTCCTGGAGTTTTTTGAAGGTATCGCGGAAGCCGCAGGCTTCGATCGTGCAGCCGGGCGTGTCGGCCCGGGGATAAAAGAAGATGATGACCGGCTTGCCGGCATAGTCGGACAGGCTTACGGTTTTGTCTTCGTCGGTTTGCAGGGTAAAGTCGGCGACTTTTTCGTTCAACTCCATGGGGAAGCACCTCGTTTCTTCATTGGAAGGCCGCGGACGGCCCTTGGATTCGATTATTTCCGCACCGGGCGCGCGGTGTCCATAGTGCCGCAACCTCGCACCCCGTCGGGACTGCATTCTTGCGCGGAAAACCTCAGAGCCCGTGATCAGCTTGCACGCCGCCCGTGGGAAAATTCATCGCAGGCTCTGAACGCTCTCGGCGTCGCAGGCGATGCGGCCTTCGCTGCTGTGCGCGACGCGCCCCTCGGAGATCGTCCAGCGGACCTTGCCGAGCATCGTCCAGCCGTCGAAGGGAGTGTTTCTGGACTTCGATTTCCCCTGCCGGGCGTTGTAGGTCCACTCCGCCTTGGGGTCGAAGACGACGGCGTCGGCAAAGCTGCCCACGGTGAGCGTGCCGCGGCCTTTCAAGCCCAAGCAGCGCCGCCGGCTGGGCGCTGAGCAGGCTCAGAACGCGGCCCAGCGGCAGCTTCCACTCCTTGTGCAGCCAGCGCAAACTCAGTCCCAGAGCGGTTTCCAGGCCGATGATGCCGTTGGGCGCGCGCTCGAACTCGACCTCTTTTTCGTGGACTGCGTGCGGGGCGTGGTCGGTGGCGATGGCGTCCACCACGCCGTCGAGCAGGGCCTCGATCAGGGCATCGCGGTCGGCCGCCGAGCGCAAGGGCGGGCACATCTTGGCATTCGTGTCGTAAAGGCCGACATGCTCGTCGGTGAGCAGAAAATGGTGCGGCGTGACCTCGCAGGTGACGCGCAGGCTGTTGCGGCGGGCCTGGCGCACGGCAGAGAGCGCGGCGGCGGTGGAGGCGTGCGCCACGTGCAGGTGGACCCGGGTGTCGCGCAACTCGCTCACCAGGCGGATGTCGCGCTCGACGATCGAGGACTCGGCTTCGTTGCGTCATGCCGCGCAGGCCCAGCCGGAAGGCCGGCTGCCCGGCGTTCATGCTGGCGGTCCAGTTGGGGGTGTGGGTGAGCCGCGTGTCCTCGGCGTGCTGGATGACGGTGAGGCCCACGCGCGCCGCAGCCGCCAAGGCCTCGCGCATGACGTTATCCTTCAGAACCGGCAGGCCGTCGTCGGAGACGGCCACGGCCCCGGCGGCTTTGAGGGCTGCGTAGTCGTTGATGGCCTCGCCTTTCGACCCGCGGGTGGCGGCGGCGATGGGGAAGACGCGCACCGCTGCGCCCCGTTCTGTCGCCTGCATCCAGCGCGTGGTCTCCGGCGAGTCGTTCACCGGAGTCGTGTTGGGCATGGCGGCCACGGCCGTAAAGCCCCCCGCCGCTGCCGCCGCCGTGCCGCTGGCGATGGTCTCCTTGTAGCCCTGGCCGGGTTCGCGCAGGTGGACGTGCATGTCGATGAGGCCGGGAGCAACGGTCAGGCCGGTCGCGTCCAGAACTTCAGCGCCGTTGGCCTGCTTCAGCTTGCCGGGCGAGGCGATTTCGGCCACGCGCCCGTCTTTGAACAGGATGTCCTTGAGAGCATCGACGCCCGCCGCCGGGTCGATCAGGTTTCCGCCACGAATTACCAGTGCCGTCATGCGCGGCCTCCTTGTTCTTTTCCGCCCCGTTCTGTGCCGCCCTGTTCCGTGCCGCTCTGGAGCGCCCGCTCGACGACCGCCATGCGGATGGCGACGCCGTTCTTCACCTGCTCGAGGATCGCCGATTGCGGTCCGTCGGCCACTCCGGAGGTGATCTCCAGGCCGCGAATAATGGGCCCCGGATGCAGCACAACGGCCGTGGGAGCGAGCGCCGCCAGCCGCTGGCCGGTGAGCTGATAGGCGGCCTTGTACTCGTCCAGGTCCAGTTGCAGTCCGGCCAGCCGCTCGGCCTGGATGCGCAGCATGACGACCACCTGCGAGCTGCGCAGCGCGGCCTCAAAATCGCGCTCGATGGTGATTCCCGGGCCGGCCTCGGCCGCCAGATCGGGCAGCAGCTCGCGGGGTCCGCAGAGCAGAACGCGCGCGCCCAACCGGGGCAGCAGCAGCATATTCGAGCGGGCCACGCGGCTGTGCAGAATGTCTCCGACGATGCTCACCGTCACGCCAGCCAGGGTCTCGGCGGTAATCTGCTCCACGCCGGGGCGCAGGTGGGCCAGGATGGTGCGCAGGTCGAGCAGCGCCTGGGTCGGATGCTCGTGCATGCCGTCGCCGGCGTTGAGCACCGGCAGGCGGGTTTCAGCCTCCAGCAGCCAGGCCGCGCCGCTGGAGTTGCTGCGCAGGATGATGGCCTCGGCGCCCAGCGCGCGCAGGGTCAGACCGGTATCCTTCAGCGACTCGCCCTTTTCGATGCTCGAAGAGAGGCTGGAAACCAGCGTGGTATCGGCCCCCAGGCTCTTGGCGGCCAGCTCGAAACTGGTGCGGGTGCGGGTCGAGGATTCATAAAAAAGCAGCGCCACGCGGCGCTTGGCCAGAATGTGGGCGCGTTCCAGCGGGTCTTGATTCTCAAGAGCCGTGGCGCGGGCGAGCAGGTGGCTCAGGGCGTCCAGGCTCAGATCTTGAACCGAGAGCAGCGAGCCGGAATTGTAAGGGAACGGCGAGGCGGGGACGGGCGGAGTGTGAATCGGGCGGCGGGCTAAGGTGGCGGTCATTTTTCCAGCTTCTAGCTTCTAGCTCCTAGCTCAAGGCCGGGAGCGTACGCTGTTTGTCTTACTCAGGAAGCTCGTTTTGCCCCTACGGGACTGTGGGTTTCAACATGAACTCGTTCTCAGGGTGTCAGCCTGGTCTATTCTCCACGCCTCCCTGCGGGAGGAACCGCGAATTCTTTTCGGTTGCATCTGCTGGCTAGGAGCTGAAAGCTAGAAGCTAGAAGCTGCTTTTCTCAATCGACGCGTTCGACCAGCAGAACCTGCTCGTCGTTGTCGACCTCGCGGAACTTGACTTCGATGATCTCGCGGCTGCTGGTGGGCACGCGCCGGCCGATGTAGGTGGCCTCGATGGGCAGCTCGCGGTGTCCGCGGTCGATGAGCACGGCCAACTGTACGCGGCGCGGGCGGCCTTGATCGAATAGTGCGTCGAGGGCAGCCCGGATCGTCCGGCCGGTGTAGAGCACGTCGTCGCACAGGACCACGTCGCGGCCCGCGATGTCGAAGCCGATGGCTCCAGGGGTGACCACTGGGCGGGAGCCAGCGGTGCTCAGGTCGTCGCGGTAGAACTGAATATCGAGCACGCCGGTGTCGATGGGGCGTTTTTCAATGCCGGAGATCAGCTTGCCCAGCCGTTCGGCCAGCGGAACGCCGCGGCGCTTGATGCCGATCAGGGCCAGATCCTGGCTGGCGTTGCTCTTTTCTACAATCTCGTGGGCCAGGCGCACCAGGGTGCGCTCGATCTCCGAGGCGGACATCAGCCTGCCCTTGGTGCGCAGGGGTGGTTTGCTTTGGGCTTCGTTCATGAATGTTCTCGCCGTCTGTCTCTCGCAGGATGATAGAAGGGTTTGGGCTTGTGAGCAAGTTGTGCGGCGCCGAAGCGCGTTGTAGCCGCGGGAGCCGCCGTCTGCTAGAGTCCCGGTTGACGCCGTCTGCTCATCAGCCGCGCCCCCAGGGCACCGCCCGCCGTCGCGGAGGCCAGCAGGGCCAGAATCAGAAACAGCAGGACGCCGAAGGTCACCCCGGAGCGCCCTTCCGGAGAATTCAACATCGCCTTGGCAATCTGAATCGTCTGCGCATCCATGCCCGAAGAGGTCCATTGCTGGCTGGCCTTCGCAATCACCTGGCCCCCGAAGAAATCATCGAGAATCTTGCCCTGGTGGAGGAAGAAGCGCATGGCGAACAATAAAACACTCATGGTCGCGGCCGCAGTCCAACTGGCCAACAGGCCGGTGACCAGCCCGATGCGGGCGCCCGCTCCGAGGGTAATCCAGGCCGGGCGCTGGCTGCGGCAGTAAAGCACCACAACCCAGGCTCCGACTCCAGCCATCCAGATGAGGCTGAAAAAACCTACCAGCGGAAAGCCGCTGGCGAGAATTCCAGCCGGGACGGCCAAGGCCAGGGCCGCGCGGAGCGCCGGTTTCCACTCGACGGTGCTCGCGTCCCGCATGGCCCCGTCCCAGTGCTCAGGCGGGGTTTGTCCGGGAGGCGCCTCGACCGCGTAGACCAGTTGCGGCAGGCCGCAATAGGGACAATAGCGGCTTTCGTCCTCGACGGCCTGATGGCAGCGGCTGCAAGTGATTTCCATACACCTATAGAGCCTATCGCATGAGGGTGCCGGCTGGGTAGAAACCAAACCGGCCGCCCGTGGGACGGGCAAACGCTTTTCATCTTCTGTGGCTCATGAACAAGAGAGTCTCTTGCCGCTGTCCGCTGACAGAGCGCGAGCTTCCGGACGGATTCCGCCCCGGACTTGACCTAGATTGTGCCGTGCTTCTGGCGGTGGCGCTCCCGGCGCGCCTTCTTCACCCTGAGGAACTGCGTCAGGGAAGTATAGGTGCGTTCGTCGCAGGTTAAACAGCGCACCGGGAGGCGCAAAAGGAGCAGTTGCGACAAGTCGGATGGTCGAAAACGGAAACGCGAGGTGCGGAAATTCGATAAGCCGCAGGACCTGCAATAAAGTGTCATGCCGACCTCCAGCACAGGAGAGAACCGAATGCAACTTCAGCAGCGAGACAAAGGGGAAAGTGGATTCTGGAGCTATAGCAAAACCAGAGTAGCTGTACCCAGAGGCTATAGCTCAAAGTGGGTTTTTCCTCAAGAAAAAGCCACCTCGCATACGTTCCCCGAGGGCACGTTTACTCTGGTTTTGCTCTAGCCATCGCAAATGAGCAGCATCAAAGCCCCGGGGGAGCATCAGCGAGGGCGTCGCCTTGCGTCATTTTGGCACAGCAAATCCAAAATGTACAACCTCTTGCAAGGATTGGAAGGTGAATCGCAAGCGGACCGAAAGCGGAGTGCGGCCGGCGCGGTCAAAGGTGTTACCGCTGCGATCACGCCGGAAACGCGATTCTCAAGCTGGCGAGCCGCATCCCGCGCCAGTCTCCGCCTGGGCGAGTTTGGCGGCCACGATCGCCTCCGCTGCTGCCACCACCTCTTCCAGCGTCATGCGGGTCGAATCCAGCAGAACGGCATCCGGGGCCGGCTTGAGCGGCGAATCGGCGCGGTTGCGATCCCGCTCGTCGCGGGCGCGCAGATCGCGGATCACCTCTTCGGGCTGCTGGGCATTCTGCGGACCGGGCCGGGCAGTCTGGGCGAGCTGGTCGTAGCGGCGCATACCCCGCACTTCGGGGGCGGCGTCCAGAAAGATTTTGACCTCGGCCTGAGGAAAGACCACGGTGCCGATGTCGCGGCCTTCCATGACCACTCCGCCCTCCGCGCCCATCTGCTGCTGCAGGCGGACCAGCCAGGCGCGAATGGCTGGCTGGACGCTGACGCGGGAGGCGGCATCGGTGACCGTTTGATTGCGGATCTGGCCGGTCACGTCTTCGCCGTCGAGCAGGACACGATTCTCTCTCCCGCCCGGTTCCCGATTACCGGCTTCCAGGCGGATCGTGGTTTCCTCGGCCAGGCTTTCCAGCCCCTGACTTTCGTCCAACGGCAAGGCCGCGCGCAGCGCTTTGAGGGCGAAGGCGCGGTACATGGCCCCTGTTTCCAGATTCAGCAAGCCGAAGTGCTGGGCCAGATGGCGGGCGATGGTGCTCTTTCCGGCTCCGGCGGGGCCGTCAATGGCAACGATGATTCTTTTTGCCGGAGCGGGAGAGCTGAAGGAGATTGGGTCCGCACTCATCCGCGTTTTTTTGTCCCCTGCTTCGGCCGGGCGGTAAAGCCGAACCGTTTGCTGTTTCCGGCCTTTGCGCTGGCGGCCAAAGCCGGCTTCCGGTTATTGCCGCTGCGCGCAGAGCTCGCATCACGCGCCGGGCTGCCCGCCGTCCGGCCAGATGCGCCTGTCTGGACGCCGGATTGAGAGCCGCTGGAGTGGCCATTGCCGCCGCGCTGGTTTCCATTGCGCTGGTTCCAGGCTGGCGCCGCGGATTTGGCGGAACGCGCGGCGGGGGCGCCGCTGGCCGTGCGTGTACCGGCGGGACGGGCCTCAGCGCCAGAGCGCCGGGCAGGACGGCTGCTTGAGGACAATTGCGCCGGCTTGCGATCGCGGGAGTGGGCGGCCGGCCGGCTGAAATGAGGCCGGGCTGCCGGGGACTTTCCGATGGCAGCCGATTTGTGGGCGGCAGCGGTGCGGGTCGCGTGGGGCTCGGCGGAGGGATGCGGAGCAGATGCCGCGGGCTCGCTCGATTCCTCGGCGGCCAGCTCCGGCAACTCCCCTTCGTGCTCGCGGGAGCGCAGGTAGTACGAAGATGCCGAGGAGGACGCGATGGAGTAGGCCGTGGGTGGCGCGGCAAACTCCGGCAATGTGCCGGCCACGTAGAAGTGAGGTGCATGCCCCAGAGGAATGGTATGGACCTGGCGCGTGGCAACCAGGCCGCGCAGCACCTCGCGCACCTTGCTGCGGGCGGTAAGCGGAGCCAGGAACAGCTCGACCTCTTCCATGCTGGCGGCGATGACCGCTTGCAGATAGATGGAGGCGAGCACGGAGATGGCCGTCACCTGGGATGTGGATGCGCCCTCGGCAATCGCTTTCTGGAAACGCGTGCGCAGCAGTTGCCACTGGGCGGACTGCCGGGGAGCCGAGACAACCGGAATGATGCGCAACTGCTGCCAGAGTTCGGTGATGGCGCGCAAAACCGCGCCCTCGGTCACTTCGCGGCCCAGCGCATGGGTGAGCTTGGCGATCGTGGTCTCGCTCGCCTCCAGCAGCTTGTAGGCCTGGATGGCCAGAGGCGAAACCTGGCGGGAGCCGGTCAGTTGCGGGCTGCGGCGCCAGTCGCGGTCCCCACGCAGGGCATAAACGTAAGGCAGAACCCAGGTGGCCACCACGAAATCTGGCTGCTCGCCGGGCAGGCCCAGGAGATTAAGCCGCACGGCCACTCCGTCTGTTTCCAGGCGAACCAGCAACTCCTCTGCCAAAGCAATGTGTTCGGGGGCGGCGTCGCGCTTGCCGGCCACGGCCTCGACAAACGACGGCGCAATGGAACTGGAAAACTGCCGCTTGGGCAGGAAAAGACACAAACCGGTCTCTTCAATCCATGTGCGGGCATCCTCCAGTGAGAGTGCCCCATGTCCATTCAGGCGCATCCTTTCGGCGCGCGATGCTTCCAATTGTTCCGATGTCAAAGAAAAACCTCGCTTCCAGGTTGGCGTTGGCGCCGGGCAACCCTGTCCCCTGAGAGGAGGGCTGCCACCTTCCACACGCTCTAAATGCGATGGAAGGCCCGCTGGATCTCCTTCCAAGAATACAACAAAGCGATTGGACGTCCATGCGGGCAACTGGTTGGGTGGTTAGTTTTCGCCAATTCCAACAGTAACCATTCCATGCGAACCGGGTCAAGGGGGGTGTTGACCTTGATGGCCGCATGGCAGGCGATGGAGGCGGCGATGCGCGTGCGGAGAGCGGCAAGCTCTTGATTCTGCTTCGGTTCATCGGAATCCGCGCTGGATTGCTCGATCACCTCGGCCAGCGTCCGCTCGAGAGCCGCTCCTTCCAGTCCGACCGGGGCTGCCTTGACCGCAAGTGTTTGAGGGCCAAAAGGTTCCGCTTCAAATCCGTTGTGTTCCAGCTCCTCTGCGATGCGCGCGAAGACCACCATCTGCCAAGGCTTCAGCTCCACCAGCAGGGGCATCAGCAACCGTTGGCGCTGCACTTTTTCAACCTGGCGGTCGTGTAAAATTCTCTCGAAAAGAATTCTCTCGTGTGCCACATGCTGGTCAATGATCCACAGGCCGTCGTCGCCCGTGGCCAGGATGAAGGATTCGCGCAACTGCCCGATGGGCCGGAGCGAGGCCAGGTGGTTGAGGTTGGTGGCGGCCTGCTCGGCCTCGATCAGCGCCGTCTCCGAGGCGGGATTTGGGAGGTCAGCGGCCGAGGAGTTCTGGGAGCAGTCGCCGGCGGGCGGCAGGTTTGCGGGCTGAAAGAGCGCCGCCGCGGCCTCGCCCCACGCCTTCTGGCCGTTCCAGTTGCTGGACTGGCCGCCGGACTGAAAACTCTGCGCGTCAAACGGCAGCTTGCCGGGGACGGGCGCGGGCGGCCGCGGAGTCAGCTCAAAGCGCTCGGCGTTGGTTCCGGCAGCCAGGAACGCGGCCGGTTCGGAGTCGGGCGGAGACGGAGCGCCGATCCGGCGAGCCAGGCAGCGGCGAGGTGGCCGGCGGCATCAGCGAAGGGCTGGCGGCGGGCGCGGAGTCCAGCGCGGCCAGGAATCCGGCTGCGGGGCGAGCCTTGACCAGCGCCGTGCGCAGGCTGTCGCGGACAAAGTCGTGGACCAGGCTCTGCTGGCGAAAACGCACCTCGGTCTTGGCCGGGTGGACGTTCACATCCACCTCCTCGGGCGGCATCTCCAGGAACAGCAGCACCACCGGGAAGCTGGTGGGCGGGATCACGTTGCGATAGGCCTCGGTGATGGCGTGCATCAGCAGCCGGTCGCGGATCAGGCGCTTGTTGACGAAGATATAGATGGAGTTGCGGTTGAGCTTTTGCAACTCGGGCTTGGAGTAGAAGCCGCTCAGGCGCAGGGCGCCCGGGTCGCGAGCGGGCTCGTCGGGGTCTTTCTTCCAGGGCGGCGGCTCGGGCAGGCCGGCGTGCGCCAGCGGAGTTTCAGCGGCCACGGGCAGCAACTGGGCCAGCGTTTCCTTGCCGAAGATCTGGTAGATGCGCTCGGCGGTGCGGGCGACCGGCGGCGCGGAGACGAGGGTGTGCGTGGCCGAGAGCAGCTCGAAGTGCTTTTCCGGGTGGGCCAGGGCGTAGTGCGTCACGAGCGCCGTCACGTGGGCCAGCTCGGTGGATTCGGCGCGCAGAAATTTGCGCCGCGCCGGGGTGTTGAAGAAGAGATCGGCGACGGTGAGCGTGGTGCCGCGCGGCAGGGCCGCGTCGTCCACGTGGAGAATCTTGCCGCCCGCGATTTCCAGCCGGGTTCCAGCGGTTTCGCCGTCTTCGCCGGACCCGGTGGCGGTCTCCAGCGTAACGCGGGCCACGGAGGCGATCGAGGGGAGCGCTTCGCCGCGAAATCCGAGCGTGGCGATGGAGAGCAGGTCGTCGGCGGTGCGCAGTTTCGAGGTGGCGTGGCGCTCGAAGGCCAGCAGGGCGTCGTCGCGGTTCATGCCGTGGCCGTCGTCGGAGATGCGGATGAGCTTGCGTCCGCCCGCCTCGACCTCGACGCGGATGCGGCTGGCGCCGGCGTCCAGGGCGTTCTCCAGCAGCTCTTTGACGACCGAAGCCGGCCGGTCCACCACCTCGCCGGCGGCGATCTGGTTGGCAACCTGGTCGGCAAGTATGCGAATGCGGCCCATAGCTTCTTAGGGTAACGCAGGCGGTGAGAGGGAGAGCGTTGAAAACAGGGCACAAATACCAAACGCCGCGCGAAGGCGGCATTGGGTGTGGAGGACGACCCCGCAGCTCTCGAATATTCTCGGAATTTCCGCAGACGAAACCTTGCACTTCAGGAGATTTTCTCTGAAAAGCGACCCTTCGATGGTCTCAAAGGGGCTACGTCTACTGCTGAAATTCTCTAAAGGCCGAAGCCGAACTCGCTGGTCTGCTGCTCGTCGGTGTGGGAGTAAAAGTCGTAAGGAGTGCGGCGCTTGAAACAGGAACGGCGGCGGAGTTCGCGGCCGAAGCAGACGCCGAGCACGACCGCGGCAATTCCCACCGAGAGCCAGCCGATCGTCCGCAGGGGGCTGCAATCCTGGATTTCTTCTTTGGCGGCCGGGGTTTCGGGTCGAGTGGACATGGCGTAACGCCTCCTGCTCGTCCATGATACCGCAGTTCAACCGAATCTGACGGTGAGGAGCGACGGGCGAAATTGCGTCCTGCTCACTGCGTGGAGTCGATCGAGGCGAGCCAGGCGGTTTTCGTCTCCGCGGGCAAAAAGCTGGCGCGGATGGAGTTGCGCGCGAGCTGGCGGAGTTCATCGGCGCTGAAGCCCTGCTCGGTGTGGGCCAGCAGGTATTCGCCGGCCAGATCGGAGCCGAAGAAGGCCGGGTCGTCGGAGTTGAGCGTGACCAGCAGGCCGACGTCGAAGTAGCGGCGCAGCGGATGACGCGGCAAACGAGGGGCAGACCCCGGTGCGGACGTTCGAGGTGGGATTCAGCTCCAGCGGAATGCGCAAGCTCCTTCAAATCCTGGAGCAGGTAAAAGTCCCGAATAGCCGAGAGGGCGTGGCCGATGCGCTCGGAACCGATGGCCAGCGCTTCGCGGATGGCCTCTGGGCCGGTGGTTTCGCCGGCGTGGTTGGTGAGCCGCAGACCAGCCTGCGCGGCTTCGGCGTACAGCGCGCGGAATGCCTCGGAGCCGGTGCGGCGCTCGTCGCCTCCGAGGCCGATTCCGATGATGGACGGGTGCGCGGGGCGGAGTTCGGCGGCCTTGCGGAAGACCCGCGCGGCCTCTTCGACCGGGAAGTGGCGCACGGCGTCGAAGATCCAGTAGAGCGAGAGGCCCAACTGGCGCTGGCCACGTTCGCGGGCGCGTTCCAGGGCGGCGAAGACAGGCTCGAAGGCTGCTGGATCGTGGTTGCGCCAGCGGTAGAGCACGCCCACGGAGATGTAGACCTCGGCGTGGACGACGCCCTGCGCCGCGAGATGCTCGATCATGCGCCAGGCGGCCAGTTCGTAGTCCTCCGGAGTCTCCAGCAGGCGGGTGACGGCCTTGAAGGCGTCCAGAAATCCGGTGAAGTTGGTGAAGCGATAGAGCGCCTCGGCCTCGGCGAGCGTCAGCGGCCGGGTGCGCGAACTCTCATTGCACCACCGTGCGGAACTTCGCAAGCGCGGCCCTTTGCTTATTGATGCGTTGACTCGCGCCATGGCCACAAGGCGGCCCCGAGCGTCCCGGTTGGGAGAGGGAGCGCTCGAAGGTGGTAAGACGCGCAAGAAAAAATCCGAGAGGAGGCGAGAGCATGTTCACCACTGACCGCAACCGCGAAAAATCAGCCCCGCCTGCACTGGCCGCGACCGGAGCGCAGGTCGTACCCGTCGCGATCGGCGAGCCCGCGCAGTTTCGTATGGTCCTCATGTCCCTCCTGGCGGGAGGTATCGGACTGCTCGCGGGCGGGATCGCGTACCTGCTTTACAAGTTAATCGGCTTGTTTACCAACATCTTCTTCTATCATCGCTTCGCGGCCGACTTCGTGAGCGCGCGGCACACGCAACTTGGCGCCTGGGTAATCGTGATCCCTGTCATTGGCGGA
>CAWBHO010000079.1:0-8650 GCA_963788415.1 uncultured Acidobacteriaceae bacterium
CATAGAATCAACCACTTACAGACAACGGCAATTCATCCAACCCCACAAGACCCCACAGATTTTACCGCGATTGCCTGTGGTGCCGTTTGAGGCATTTCCTGCGCGATTACCGTCGGCTTAGGCCGATCGACAGAATCGCCGCGACCGATTCTCAAAGGAAACCAGTCCGATGCTCGTTTCCAGAGCATGGAGTCTGCCCGCCGTGAACTTCGCGAACCCAGTTCGTCAGTGCTGAGGGGTCAATTGGACGATACGGAACGGGAAGTCGCCGAGTATCATGGCATCTGTAAGATGCGCTCCGAGCTGCGTAATGGCCTGGCACTGCGGCGCTTCACAATACTCATCGACTACTTTCCAAATTGAGCCAGCCAGAAGGCGGGCGAATCGACGCATGGACCGGGTGTCCGGATGGAGAATGCCTTCACTCCGTCCTGAGCTAAACGCAGGCCTGCCGATTCCGGTTGGCTCTCTTTTTCGACCGAGGCGCCCTGCGCAGAATTCATTTGCGCCACTGCGAAAAAAATGTTAAATTTCTTTGGATTTGCAGCACCTCCATCGCGAAAACATCTTCGAATCTTCCCGGCCCACAGCATAAGGGCAGAAAAATCCGATCGGGAGTCTGTTCTACCCCAGGATTCAAGGCAATCAGGAGAAAGGAGAAAGAATGCGGGTCAAGTCGCGTACCTCCCTCGCAGTTGCATTCTCGGCCGCGCTGATTGCCAGCCCCGGCATTTTTCAGGACTCGGCGTCCGCCTCCACAGCGATACCTCCTCCAAATCTTCAGAGCAGTTGTGCCAGCGGAAGTTACACCGCTGCGGAAAGGGCGCTGGCGTCTTCCGCAGCCGCGGGGACCGTGTCCACCACCTCTGAGCCGGAAGTCGTGCTCGGCGTCCCGCACCTGAATACGTCCGATCAAATCAAGATGGGACGCCAGGTTACAGTCTGTGTCAAGGGTCTTTACAACTGGATTTACGTGCAGAAGAATCTCCCCACGAATCTGCACCTCATGATTGGAGGTCAGAAATTTCCCAGCGTAGTCGCTACGGTGTCCCCGCCCGAACAGGAGTACGTGAATTTCACACTCAAGATCGATTCGCCGAATGCAATGGATTGGCAGTCCTGGGCGAACATCGTCGAAGCTTCCCGTCATTCAACCAACCACAAACTGTCGATCACCATCTATAGCGACACGCAGGTTTTTGAATCGAACGCAGTAACAGAGGTTCCTCCTTACCCTCAGGACTGGCCCTACTTGATCGGCTTGTTTGCGCTCCTGCTGGCGGCATTGGGAATTCTCGCCTGGAAGACGACCCTGCTTCGCTACACAATAGGCGCAGCCCCCGCGCTCAAGAATAAGGCCCCCTTCAGCCTGGGACTGGTGCAGATGGCATTCTGGTTTTACCTTGCCGTTATCGCCTATGTTTATATCTGCGTGAGTACCCTTCAAATTCATATCCCGATGGGCTCAGTTTTGGGTTTGCTTGGCATCAGCGCGACCACCGGGCTGGCTGCAACCGCAGTGGATACGGGCAAAAACCTAAAGGCCAAGAACCAAAGGAACACCCTATTGGCTGAACAGGCTGCCTTGATTGCAAGGATTCAGGAAATCCAAGCTGCGGAGATCGTGGCGGGCTCGCCCGCGGAGACTGAACTGGTCGAGAAGAGAAATCGTCTTGCCCAGGTCAAAGCGCTTGTCGAGCAGTTGCCTCCGGATGTTCCTGCTTCAGCTGGTAAGAGCTTTTTCGATGATATCCTCAGCGATGATGATGGAATCAGCTTCCATCGATTTCAGATCGCGGTGTGGACCATCGTGCTGGGCAGCGTCTTTGTCTGGGGAGTCTATCGGAACATGGCAATGCCGGAGTTTGATGCTTCTCTTCTGACTCTGATGGGGATAAGTTCCGGCACCTATGTGGGTTTCAAAGTACCGGAGGTGAAGAAGACCTGAGGGAGATATGCAGGACTGGAATAGGAATTTAAGACTAAGTCCTGAGGATTACGGGATCACGGATGACTCCTCCAAAGTCGGCATGGCGACTGGAAACTCAAGGCTCGGGCGCGTTCGTGGTCTTAGTCGCCATTGGGCGTTTTCAGGACGCATTCCGCGATCCCGTTGTGTCCGGGGGCGGGAGGGTCCGGCCTGCCACTTCTATCACGGCTTGGAAACGGGCGCCCGTTGCTTGCTCGAAGAGACTTCATTTCCGAGCACAATCGCGATTTTGGGAAGAGGGCCGGTCGGACTTGGGTCCAACTTTTCGATGGGCGGTGCTCCGGCTGCATCCGTATCCCGGCCGCCAGCTTGCCCGGTGCCAGGGGCTGCGGACTGTCTTTCACATTCGGAACAGTCGATGGTGCGCACGAACGGATCGATTGCGTCGCTTAGTGCAAAACCAGAGTAAATCAGCCGGTGGCTCCGACCATCCGACTGGGCGAATCCGAAACGCGATGAAATGGTAAACCTGTCACGGCAGAGGATAACAACCAGATGGCCGAAAACTCGCCTACCCGGACAAATGGCCCTTGGCTCAACAGTTGATTTCAGTAGCACTCATTGAGCGCGGGTTACGCGCAATGTTTTGGATTCCTCTCCTGAAACACCGATCCAACCGGGCAAAACGAGGCGTTGGCTGGCAACTGGGAATCCGCACGCAGGGCGAACGTTCGGATACATCCAGGCGGATGCTCCGTTCGCGGAGTTCGGCGCGTTTTTGGGTTGCAGCTTAACCGTTGTGAGTGCGGGCCACGGGAGCGAAGCGGAGGCCGGAAAGCTGGTGCGCAGACTTTATCCGCTAGCGGCGTCCGGACGCAGGGCTGGTTGGGTGTTGCGCGCGGCGAGGGCGGTCAGCAGGCCCGAGCCAATAATCAGCATTCCACCAACCAGCATGGGCAGGCCCGGTTTCTCGTGCCAGACCAGATAGGAGATCAACGCGCCGGTGACCAACTGAGTGTAGTGGTACTGCGAGACGTTGCTGGCCGAGGTGTGCTTGACGGCGACATAGAAGCTGAGCGTGCCAGCTGCGCAGAAGATGCCCATCATTCCCAGCGCCAGCCAGAGCGAGCCCGTAAGCGGCCGGGGGTGGAGGCTGGTGAGCGCCAGGCCGGCCATGGCCGTCACCAGGCCGGAGCAGAAGGCAAGGCTCTCGGGCGTTTCCGAGCGCGTCAACACACGCGACCAGACCATGTTGACCGAGAAGCAGGCGACGCACACCAGGCAACTGATCAGGCCGATGGGGTCGATGCGCTGTCCATGGCTCCAGGGGGCGACCGCGATGACCACGCCACTGAAGCCGACGAGAAGGGCAATCGCCTTCCCAATGGTGATGCGCTCGCCCAGCACGACGGCCGAGAGTACGGCGATGACCAGCGGCGCGGTGAAGATCAGGATGTAGAACATGGTCAGCGAAAGATGGCGGAGGGCGATCACGACGCAGAGATTGTTCGTCATGTCCAGCAGCGCGCGCAGCACCTGGCGCACCATCGAGTGCGGGCGCAGGCTGCTGAGGTTGCGGCGCGCGGAAGCATGCAGCGCGAGCGTGACCGCCATGAAGCAGCCCATGAAGGCGACGATCTCGTCGGGAGGCAGGCCGTATTGCCCGATCCACTTGATGCAACTGTCGCCCAGTACCCAGCAGGTAAAACCCGTGATAGCAAAAAGGATGGCGGCCAGATCGGAGACGCGAGGTTTCATGGCAAGCCGCCCAACAACAGCGTTGCGAGAAGCAGGAACGTGAAGAGGACCACATGGGGACGATGATTCCCGATTTCTCCCCAGCAGATCAGACGGAATAGCCGGCGAAGTTTGTCAACTTGATCGTACGCGACGGGATTCCTCGATGCCGACCAACTCGACGTGCTCACCTGACTCCGTCATCGGGTCGACGCCGGCAAGGCACCGGCCAAGCTTCCCACCGCGCCCCGCGCGCCCCGAGATTCCGCCCGTTCTGGGCGCATCAAAAAGAAGCAGGCCTGTCAACGCAGGTCAGGCTTTTCAACTCGTTCCGGATTCTCAGACGTTCCTTGCCTTCAGCAGTTGGAGCGCTCTTTCAAGCGGAGCATCGGTCTTGCCGGCCGGGATTTCCTGCCCAGCCTCATCAAGAACTGGCGCAATGACCACGGTTGGCGCGACGCCCTGGTCCTCGATTTTCTTGCCGTCGGAGCCCTCGTAGTCGGCCACGGTCAACAGCAGCGCCGCACCGTCCGGCAGAATGAAGGTCTTCTGCACTGAGCCCTCGCCGAAGGTTTGCTCGCCCACCACATCGCCGCGCTTGGCGCCTTCAATGGCTGCCGCCGTCAACTCGGCCGGGCCGTACGTGCCGCGGTTCACCAGCACGGCCAGCGGCGCATCCGTCAGAAATTTGGCCGGGTCCGCGGAGAAGCTCTGGCGGGGAAACTTCTGGCCTTCCAGCGTAACCAGCGTGCCCTGCTTTACAAAAAAGTTGGCCAGCCGCAGGCCCTGCTCATCATCGCCACCCGAGGAGTCGCGCAGGTCGAGCAGAATCTTTGTGCCTTTGCCGGCCGCTTTGATTTTGGCCTGGACTTCATCCACGCGGGCCGCAGTCAGCGCACCGGGCTTCAGATAAAGGATGGTCGCATTTTCATACTGCTGCTCGACGAGCGGCGGAGCGGCTTCCGCGGCGCGAGTCAGGGTGAGTTTGTCGGGCTCGGACTTGCGCGGGCGCACCACCGAAACAGTCACCGCGCTGCCTGGTTTGCCTTCCAGCATCAGCCGGATGACCGCCGGCGCCAATTCCCGTGTGGATTGATCGCCGACGGACTCGAGAATGTCGCCGTCCACCAGGTGCTGAGCATCGGCGGGAGAGCCGGGCTGCACGCTCACCACCACCGCGTAACCAAAGCGCTTGGAGACAGTCATGCCCAGTTGCGCCGCTCCCTTGTCGGGATGATCCTTGTAGATCTGATACTCGGTCGGCGTCAGATAGCTCGAGTCAGCGTCCAGAGACTCCAGCAGGCCGTGCAGTGCGCCCGTAGTCACGTCGCTCATGTTGGGCTGGGTCACATAATCGGTCTGGATCTTGCTGAGCACCTCGGCATAGACGCGCATCTGGCGGTAGGCGCCATCCTGCTCGCCGCCGGCATGCACGCCGAGCAACCCGAACTCGCCGAGGCCAAAACCTGCGCTGAGAGCGGCAAATATCGCCACGGAAAGAACAAAGACAAATCGCTTGAAGAATCGAGACACATACACCGCCGGGGCTGCCTTTGTGGGGATACAGGCGCTCACCCTTATAGACGCAATGATAGCGCAAGGGGTGCGAGGGGCGGGCATGACTGCTTGTTGGAGCCTGGAAAAGGTCTTGGAAGCCAAAAAACCGGGGGAAAACCGCTCTCTTATCGGCGAACGGGAAAGCAACGCGGAAGCCAAAATCCAGAACGAACCCTTCCGCGGGCAACGCATTCCTGGCCGAGTGGGCTGCCCCTACGATGGCGAACCGGCAATTTTCCCTTCAAAAAAGCCGGTTCACACTCCCGGAATGACACTCCAGGAAGTGCGAGCCGGCTTTGTGCGTGGAACTGTTAAAAGAAAAAGCGAAATCCCTTCTTCTTTTCGACGGGGGGCGCTGTGCCGCAGACAGATCGGATCATCTCCCAAATCGCCCGGGCAATCGGCGAGTCCTCCTCGGTGATGGCGGTGGCCGTGTTCTGCATCCGCCGCACAGCGGCATAATTGTTGGGAATTTTCCACTTTGCCGGCTGCGTAAGAGCTTTCGTCACATGCTCTTCATCGATCTCCGCGCCGCGGGGATCGTACCGGTTGATCACCACTTCCAGTTTGGGGCTGCCGGCGATGGAAAGTTGCGAAATCAGCCGGTTCGAGTTGCGCAGCTCGGGAATGCCAATCTGCGTGATCAGGTAGATGGTGGCCGACTGATCGAAGAGGCGGGTATTTTGAAGATCGAGTCTCGCCCCTGCATCGACGACCACATAATCGAAAGACTGGCGGGCAACTTGCAGAAGCGCGTCAACAGCCTCGGTCGAGACGCGCGTGGGGGACATTTCACTCGGCGCCGCCAGCACGAACAGCCCGGAGACATGCTGCACCAGCAAAGTGGAAAGAAAACTTGCATCGAGCCGGCTGGGATTCTGAAGCGCATTGACCGTCGAATACTCGGATCGGATGCCGAGATTGATCGCCGCGTCTCCGAGCGGAAGATTCAGGTCAATCAACAAAGTCCTTTGTTTGGACTCCTGGGCCAGCGCCGCGGCGAAGTTGCAGGATAGGGTGGTCACTCCCGCTCCTCCCTTGGCGCTGAGAAACACCAGCAGCTTGCCCTCCGTCTTCTTGGTCGGCAGTGCGGTCGAGCGGAGAGCCGAGATCCGAACCAACGCCTCGCCCATGGCGCCAGGCGCGAATGGCATCGTGAGGAACTCCCGAGCGCCGGCGCGCATACAGCGCAGCAACAGGTCCGGGTCGGTCTGCGCCGAATAGACCATCGCTGTGGCCAGACCGCGAATGCAAATGCTCTCCACCAAATCGAGGGCATACTCCGGATCACTGTCCAGATCAATGAGAACGACATCCAGATTCTGCTTGGAGAACATGCGCGGAACATCGTCAAGACCCGCAGGATAGGAGTCGAATTCCTGCACGGGGCCGCTCTGGCATTCACCCAGAGCGCGGGTCGCGGCACTGCGGCGCTGCTCGTCCGGGCTAATGACCGCAACGCTCAGGGCGCTCGGGCTCAGACTATCGGGAATTTGCATAGAGGTTGACATCGTCCGATTGATCCTCCAGTTGTTGGATGCACTGCGGTGAATGCTCGCTCAGCCTGACGCTTTAGCTCGCCCTTGAAAAGAGCCGGCAATTCACCGCACCCCCTCTTGTCCTGCCGCTCCTTCAGCCCGCTGGGGATCATTCCTTGCCCGGACTGAAGCACTGGCGGAACGGTATGGAAACAGCTTGACTCCCTTTGCCGACATCCAGCGCAGAAAGCATCGAGGTGAAAATCTGCTTGCAAATCCTGAAACATTTACAGGTTGCCTGCTTGGGTTATCGGCGAAAGACAGACCTACATGAGCGTCTCTTGAGAGTTGATTTCGGGAGGCGGGGGGCTCCATGGGGGAATCTCAAGAATAGGCGGAAAACCGAAAAATGCCTCAAATGAGCCTCATGAACCTCGCACTGCGCGAATAAAACGCCATCTGCGAATTGTTCACTCGACGTCAATACAACGAATTTGTGAAAGTGTACCACATCTGTTCCGGAACGAAACGCCCTTCGCCTCATTTGATCGACTTTTTTGCAATGCGCCAATCTCGAATCCTGTTTCTTGTGTGCGCGGCGTCTCCTGGTGTGCCCGGCACGTGCAAGATCCTGTCAAAAGGCCGCATCCGGAGGTCGTATCCAGCCAAAAAACCGGCGAATCCGGCGCATACAGCAGGGACTCCTCATGCCACATTCTCGCGGCCAGCCAGATTGTCCCGGCCTGCCCAGCTTTTTTCAGCTTGATAGAATGAGTACCACCAATTGAC
Source organism: uncultured Acidobacteriaceae bacterium (assembly GCA_963788415.1). Taxonomy (GTDB): domain Bacteria; phylum Acidobacteriota; class Terriglobia; order Terriglobales; family Acidobacteriaceae; genus Telmatobacter. The sequence goes on from CAWBHO010000079.1 coordinate 7,492, forward strand.
ATGGCGTCCCAAATCAAGCAAACTTCAAGTAAGCTTATCAGACAGAATAGAGGATCATCATGCGAGATGCAACGCCGCAAGGCACCTACAAAGTCCAGGCTCTGGACCGGGCATTCGCCGTTTTGGACCTGCTTGGGGAGAGTGATATGCCCCTTGGATTGGCACAGGTTGCCTCGTCTCTGCAGTTGCACAAGAGCACTGCGCACCGTTTCTTAATGGTTCTGGAGCGGCACCGCATGGTGGAACGCACATCGAACGGCAAGTTTCGCCTGGGTCTGAAGCTGTTCGATTTAGGCAATCGCTCCATCGAGCAATTTGACCTTCGCGAGCGGGCGCAGCCTCACCTGCGCCGGTTGGTGACCGAAACCGAGGAAACCGCGCACCTGTGCATCATCGAGGGCGCGCGCGTCATTTACATCGACAAGATCGAGCCCAGCCCGCTCGGTGCGCATGATTACCCGCGTGGGTGCCAGCAATCCGGTGCATTGTACCGCGGTGGGCAAAGCGATTCTGGCCTTCCTGCCCGAAGAGCGCATTGTCGATATTCTGCGCCGCACCCGCTTTGAGCGCTTTACGCATCGCACCATCTCCAGCCCGGAAGCGCTGCGCGTGGAAATCGAAAAATCCCGTCGCCGCGGCTACGCTATCGATGACGAAGAGTTGGAGGATGGCTTGCGCTGCATCGCTGTGCCGCTTTTAGACGCGCAACGCCAACCGGTGGCCGCTGTCAGCGTCTCCGGCCCGTCGTTTCGCGTGACAGCGCAGAAGCTGCCTGCGATCGCCAATCACCTGTTGCAATGCGTACGGGGAATCTCTGTGGACATGGGTTTCATTTCGAGCAGCCGCGTCAATCGGGCGGCCCTGTCGGCCTGAGCTCAAGGTGCGCCAGTCGGGCGTGCGGTCAGCCCGCGCAGAGTTTTTATTTTGGGAATCTGCGCGAACGGTTTTCCCCGGGTTCGGCGGTCTCACGAGGCGGGGACATTCTGAAACGCTCAATCATCCGATCAGGGCAGAACTGGCTTTCTGCCTCCCTCTCCCAGAGAAGCACCCGAGGCACGAGCTTGTTTGCTTTAGAGGCCCGCAGGAGAGAAAGGATGGCATAACTCAATGAGTTTGCATCATGAGCTGCAAACTCGAAATGGAGAAGTAGCTCAGCTGT
>CAWBHO010000080.1:0-26151 GCA_963788415.1 uncultured Acidobacteriaceae bacterium
TGAAGTGAAAAGCGTGCGCGCGCAAACCATGTTCGGCGACTCCTATGTCTTCGTCGTCTTCGAGGATGGCACGGACCTCTACTGGGCGCGGTCGCGCGTGACCGAGTACCTGCAGCAGATCGCTGGCCGCCTGCCCACGGACGTGCATCCGGCCATCGGTCCGGACGCGACCGGTGCGGGCTGGGTCTACGAATACGCCATCGTGGACCACACGCACAAGCACAGCCTGGCCGATCTGCGCGCCTTGCAGGACTGGTATCTGCGCTATCAACTGGAAACCGTGCCCGGCGTTGCCGAAGTGGCCAGTATCGGCGGCTTCGTGCGCCAATATCAGGTCAATCTCGACCCCAAAAAGCTGTTCTCGTACGGCATCTCCGCTTCCACCGTGATCGATCGCGTCCGCCAGAGCACCAATGAAGTGGGCGGCGATGTGCTGGACATGAATGGCGCGGAGTACATGATCCGCGGCCTCGGCTATCTGAAGTCGCTCTCCGACCTGGAAAATGTTCCTGTCGCGACGAAGAACGGAACGCCCGTGCTGGTGAAGGATCTGGGCACGGTTTCCTTTGGGCCCGACGTGCGCCGCGGAGCCGCCGACTGGCAGGGCGAAGGCGAAACGGTAGGCGGAATCGTGGTGATGCGCTACGGGATGAATGCGCTCAACGTGATCGAGGGCGTCAAGGCAAAATTCAAGGAAATCGCACCCTCGCTCCCAGCCGGCGTCGAGATCGTGACCGCGTACGATCGCTCCTGGCTGATCAAGCAGTCGATTCACACGCTGAAGCGGGACCTCATTTTCGAAGCCATCATCGTCAGCTTTGTCAGCATCGCCTTCCTGTTTCATTTTCGCTCGGCTCTGGTGCCCATCCTCACGCTGCCCATCGCCGTGATGGCCGCTTTCATTCCCATGTACTACCTCCACGTCAGCTCGAACATCATGTCGCTCGGCGGACTGGCGCTGGCCGTGGGCGTGCTGATCGATGCCGCCATTGTCATGGTCGAGAACGGCTATCGCCACCTCTCCGAGTGCGCCGAACCACCAGACGACGCGGAACGGCGGCGCATCCTGGTGGGCGCGGCACAGCAGGTGGGACCGGCGCTTTTTTACTCGCTCATCATCATCGTGGTCTCGTTTCTTCCGGTCTTTCTGCTGGAAGCGCAGGAAGGCCGCATGTTCCGCCCGCTGGCATGGACCAAGTCCCTGGTGCTGATCTTCTCTTCGCTGCTTTCGATCACGCTGGTGCCCGCGCTCATGCCTTTCTGTCTGCGCGGCAAGCTGCGCCCGGAGTCCAAAAATCCCGCCGCCCGCATCACTCAAGCGGTCTATCTTCCCGTACTGCGCTGGTGCCTCCAACACTGGAAGCTGGTCATCGTGCTGAATCTCATTTTTCTTGCTATGACCGTTCCGCTCTACTTCCGCCTGGGCAGCCAGTTCATGCCCGCGCTCTATGAAGGCTCCGCGCTTTACATGCCCAGCGCGCTGCCCGGCATCTCGATGCCCCAGGCGGTCGCGCTCATGCAGGAGCAGGACCGGATCATCCGCTCGTTTCCTGAAGTCGAGACGGTCTTCGGCACCGTGGGACGCTCCGATTCGGCCACCGATAACGCGCCCCTCGATATGTTCGACACCACCATCATGCTCAAGCCGCGCGATCAATGGAGTCCGGGCATGACCTACGAAAAGCTTATCGGGGAGATGGACGCCAAACTTCAGTTTCCCGGACTCACCAACACCTGGACCATGCCCGTCGCCAATCGCCTGGACATGGAGATGACCGGGATCAAGACTCCGGTCGGCATCAAGATTCAAGGCCCTGATCTCGCCCGCATCGAGGAGATTGGCGCCGGGATGCAGAAGGCTCTCTCGGCCATGCCCGAGGCCGATTCCGTCTATGCGGAGCGCGTTTCGCAGGGCTTCTATCTCAACGTGGATGTGAACCGGCTTCAGGCCGCGCGTTACGGGCTCTCGGTGGCCGACGTGCAGCGCGTCATATCTTCCGAGATTGGCGGAGCCGACATCGCCGAAAACGTGGAAGGCCGCGAGCGCTTCCCCATCGCGGTGCGTTATCAGCGCGATTTCCGCGACCATCCCGAAACTTTGTCGCAGGCCCTCATTTCCACCCCGTCTGGAGAGCAGATTCCCGTCAGCGAGGTGGCGCGCGTTTACTTTTCGAGCGGCCCGGCCATGATCCGCGACGAAGACGGCGCGCTCACCGGCTACGTCTATCTCAATCTGAAAACCAACGATTACGGTGACTTTGTGAATCGCGCGCAAAAGATTTTGCAGCAGAAACTGGCGCTTCCTGCCGGCTACACATGGCGCTGGGCCGGTGAATACGAGTTTGAGATCCGCGCCAAGCAGCGCCTGGAAGTGATCCTGCCCGTCGTCTTCTTCGTCATTTTCCTGCTGCTCTATCTGGTCTTCAACTCAGCCGTCGAGGCCGCGGTGCTCATCTTGCCCACGCTCTACGCCATGTCGGGCGGGCTGCTGTTGCAGTGGACGCTCGGCTATAACTTCAGCGTCGCCGTCTGGGTGGGCTACATCGCGCTGTTCGGCATCGCCGTCGAGACCGGCGTTGTGATGGTCGTCTATCTGGATGAGGCCTATCAGCGTCGCCTGGCCCAATCCGCGCCCATGACCGAAAGCGCTCTCGTCGAGGCGGTCATCGAAGGCGCGGTGCAGCGCCTGCGGCCCAAGCTGATGACCGTGGCCGCGGTCATCCTCAGCCTGGCGCCGATCTTATGGGAAACCGGCATCGGCTCCGACGTGATGAAGCCCATCGCCGCGCCCATCGTGGGCGGAATGATCACCTCCACGATCCACGTTCTCATCCTCGTGCCGGTGTTTTTCCTGCTCATCAAGCGCAGAGCTCTGCGCCGGAGCCGGGTCGCGGCGGAACAAGCCATACCATGCGCGTAAACCAAACGCATCCGGCAGCGGAGACCGGTCGCAATTAGCCCCGGCAAGCCGGAATAGGGACGGGAATTCCGGCTTGCTGGCCAAATTTTGGGCACTGGCGGTCTCCGGACTGGTCGTGTCATCGACGGGCTAGAGCATTACTCCTGAAGGGATAAAGTCTGGGTGCCCCACCCTCGCCGCGTTCTTGTTTTTGCGGCCAGGGTGGGATAAAAGATGCCCACTCGATAGCAAGAGGAGAAATGTTCTAAGGCCCCCGTTCCCTAAGGCCCCCATTCCATGGATGTTTGGGTTAGAGCGCGCTCATGTTGGCCGAACATTTGCCGATAACAGTGCCGTAGGAGAGTTCGCGACCGGTCGAGGTGAGGATCATGCGGGTGCGTCTCGCCGGCGCACCGCCGATTCCCTTGCATCGCATCGCAAACGATCATCGAGCGTGAGATATGATCGGCAATCCTGTCGAAAGCAAGCTGGCCCATGTCGAGCTGGAAGCTGCGCAAGAAGTTCTTCGCGTCAGCGAGCAGCGCTACCGGGCCGCCTTCGAGACCAGCTTGGATGCCATTGCAATCTGCCGGATGGATGACGGCATGTTTGTCGATGTGAACAGCCAGTTCTTCTCGATTCTGGGGTATGGCCGCGAAGAGCTTGTCGGGCAAACCTCGGGAGAGCTCTATACCTGGACCGATTCCGAAGGGGAAACGCATAGCCGCGAGTTCTTTGATGTTACGGGGCGATCCTCCAACGAACTGAATATATGGGAGAATCCGCACGACTGGGAACGGCTGACGGCAACGCTTCGCAAAGGATCGGTGTGCCGCAGTCTGGAGGTAAGGCTTCGGAAAAAGAATGGAGACCTGATCTGGGCGGTGGTTTCCGCCTCGGTGATCGAGCTTGATGGCGTTCCCTGCGTTCTGTTTGTCACCCGCGATATCTCCGCGGCCAAAGCCGCCGAGGAGGAGATCCGCAATCTTTCGCTGTACGACGGGCTCACCTGCCTGCCTAACCGGCGGCAGCTGCTGGATCGTCTGCGCGCCTGTTGCCACGCCCGGTCGGAGCACAGGCAAAGCGCTCTGCTGTCCATCAACCTGGATCATTTTCGGGCGGTGAACGAATCCTGCGGCTCCGCGCTCGGGGATCTCCTTCTGCAGGTGTCGGCCCAGCGCATTGTCAGTTGTGTCCGGGATGGCGACACCGTGGCGCGATCCAGCGGCGACGAGTTTTCCGTGATCTTGGTCAACCTGAGCGTTGCGGCGGAAGAGGCGGCCGCCAAGGCCCGGAGTATCGCGCAAAGGATCCTGACGACGCTGGAAGAGCCGTTTTCGCTGGAAGGCCGCGATTGCCGGTGCACAGCCAGCATCGGGATCACGATCTTCGACACCTTGGGTCTCAGCGCCGAGGAGATCCTGCAACAGAGCGACATTGCAGTCGATCATGCCAAAGAGGCAGGACGCAATCGGATGCGCTTTTTCGCTCCCGCCCTCCAGGCTGCGATCAACGAGCGCAACACCATCGAAGCGGAACTGCGGGAGGCTATCGAGAGCGATCAGCTCACGCTCTACTATCAGCCTCAGGTGCGCGGCTGTCAGATCGTGGGCGCTGAGGCGCTGGTGCGCTGGAAGCACCCGTCACGCGGTCTCGTGCCCCCCAGCGAATTCATTCCACTGGCAGAGGAAACAGGGCTGATCCTGCCGCTGGGCGCCTGGGTTCTGGAGGCGGCCTGCCGGCAGACAGCCGCATGGGCAGAGTCGCGAGAGTTTGCGGGCATCAGCATTGCAGTCAATATCAGCGCCAGCCAGTTTCACCAGCCGGATTTTGTCGCGCGTGTTCTGGAGACACTGCGGCGCACCGGAGCCAATCCCCGCAACATCGAGATTGAGCTTACAGAGAGCACGCTGGTGAACGATGTGGAGGAGGTCGTAGCGCGCATGTCCGAGCTGAAAACGCACGGGCTGCGGTTTTCGGTGGATGATTTCGGGATCGGCTACTCCTCGCTCTCCTATCTGCAGCGGTTGCCGCTGGATAAACTCAAGATTGACATTTCCTTCGTGCGCAGGATTCTGACCGATCCAAGCAGCAGCGCCATCGCCCAGGCCATCATTTCGCTGGCGCGCGCGCTCGGTCTGGAGGTGATCGCCGAGGGAGTGGAGTCGGAAGAGCAGCGCCACTGTCTAGCCCAGCTCGGATGTCACTATTGTCAGGGATTTCTCATCAGCCGGCCGTTACCCGCCTGGCAGTTCGAGGCTATGATGACCGGCCTCGCCGTCGCGACTCGCTGAGCCCAGAAGCGAGGCCGCTTGTTGAAGGCCGAAACCAGATCTCGCAGCGCAGTTGGAGCGCCCGTTGTCGATTCCTCTCAGCGGAACATGCGCGCGTCGAAGACAAAGGGCTGCGGCGAATCGGCTTTCAACTCGCTCATGCGCGGATGGAGCGGGTTGACGAGCACATTCCACTCGGCGCGGATGGGAACGGAGGGAACCAGCAGGGCCAGCGAGGAGCGGCGGGCTGGTTCGTATCCAGGCGTCGCCCAGATCGCGGGTCGCGGCAAGCGCGGCGTCCGTCCACCAGGCGGGCGGCAAATCGGCCGGTTCGAGGGTGCGCGCCGGTTCTCCCTCCGGCAGCTCGCGCCGAGAGGTAAACCAGATCGCCGGGCGCCTGACCGGGTTCCAGATGAACAAAGAGTTCGATGGCGGCCAGGGCCAGCGAGGTGGAGGCATAGACCATCGGCACGCCGCGCGAGTTCCAGCGGCCGCCGAAGCGCCGCGCTCCCTCGCCGGTGAATGCCTCGGCCGCGTAGGGCGCCCGGCAAATCCGCCAGATGCGCATCAGCTATAGACGCCGTAGGCGATGCGGCCCAGCAGGTCTTCCACCTCGCGCACGCCGGGGTCGGTGTCCAACTGGTCCAGCGGGCGGCCGCCGCGCAGGGCGCGATTGGGCGTCTTGAGCCATTGCGCCGCCTTTTCTTCGGTGCCCAGCGTCTCGGCGGCCGTGGCGAAGACCTGGGCCAGCCGCACCGTGCGGTCGGATTCGGCTGCCGTCAGCCGCGCGTGGTGCGTCAGCCGCCGGGTGAGCGTGCGCTGCGGGATGCCGATCTTGTCGGAGATTTCCGCCTGGCGCAGGTCGAGCCGCTTGGCCAGCAGAAAGAGCGCCTCGGCGGGCAACCCTTCGCGCACCAGCTCGGCCAGCGCGCCGCCTTGCTCCGCGGCTTGCCCAGAACCAGCTCACCGCCCAGAAGGCCGGGAACGGTCAAGGTGGCCATGCTCTGCCTCCAGGCCAGTATACGCCATTTGGCTATTTTTCTAGCGCCATTTCTACGAAACCGATGCGTACTTCGCTCGCTTACCCAAACGAACCAAGACCTGTGCGGGCAGGCCGGCTACTGGAATGAGTGTGCTTGCGGCGACTTGGCCATCTACTTTGACCGCCTTTTCGGCGATTTTGCGGTTGGCTTCCGCGCCGCGAGGCGGCCAGACCCATCTGGACGAGCAATTTGGGCAGGCGAATCTGGTTCGGCTCCGATCCAGCGACTTCGGCAATAAGCGACGGCAACTCTCTTCCAGATCCTCGGCCGTCTCCTTCTGCTGGAACATCCTTGCCCAGTTTTCATCGGCGCTTGCGCGGCTTCGTCTCGCCGTGGAAGCCGGCGGTGATGGTGCGGGCGAGGCGCTTCTTCGCTTCCATGGGATGCAGCGTGCCGGCGGCGACTTCGGCCTGGAGCGCGTCCACCTCCGACTGCCGCGAAGGTCGGTGAGAAAGAGAAAATACTTCCACATCAGCTCGTCGGTGATGCTCATCAGCTTGCCGTACATCTCGGCGGGCGGCTCGTTGATGCCGATGGCGTTGCCGAGCGACTTGGACATTTTCTGCACGCCGTCCAGGCCTTCGAGAATCGGCGTCATCAGCACGATCTGCGGCTTCTGGCCGTAGTGGCGCTGCAACTCGCGGCCGCAGAGCAGGTTGAACTTCTGGTCGGTGCCGCCCAGCTCGACGTCGCACTCCAGGCAGACCGAGTCGTAGCCCTGCATGACCGGGTAGAGCAGCTCGTGCAGGCTGATGGGCTGCTCGGCCTGGAAGCGCTTGTGGAAGTCGTCGCGCTCCAGCATTTGCGAGACGGTGAAGTGCGCCGTGAGGCGGATGGTGTCTTCGTAGCCCAGCTTGCCCAGCCACTCGGAGTTGTAGCGGACCTCGGTGACGCTTCTCGTCGAGGATTTTGAAGACCTGCTGCCTTGTAGGTCTCGGCGTTGTCGTCGATCTGCTCCCGCGTGAGCGGCTTGCGGGTGACGTTGCGGCCGGTGGGGTCGCCGATCAGCGAGGTGAAGTCGCCCACCAGAAAGATGACCGTGTGGCCGAGCTGCTGAAAGTGGCGCAGCTTGCGCATCAGCACGGTGTGGCCGAGGTGCAGGTCGGGCGCGGTGGGGTCAAAGCCGGCCTTGATGCGCAGCGGGCGTCCGGTTTTGCGGCTCTCTTCCAGGCGCTCGCGCAGGTCGCTCGACGCGGATGATCTCCGCCGCGCCCTTCTGAAGCAGGTCCATCTGTTCGTCTACGGGTAGAAATTCTGGCATGTCAGAACAAGTATAAAGTTCGCCGGGCGGAGCTATCTTTCCGGAGCGGCGTCCATTCCCATCGCTTTCTCCTGCATCTTGCACTCCGCGGCTCTTCATCCAAGGGGCAGGAGAGTACATCCTATGCCTTCCGTAACTGGCCGTGCAGTGCAGGTTCCCGCCGCGGGCGGAGCCTTTGAAGTGGTTCAGAAAGCAGTTTCCCGAGCCCGGTCCCGGGCATGTGCGCATTCGCGTGCAGGCCTGCGGCGTTTGCCACAGCGATGCAATCACCAAGTTGGCGTCGTTTCCCGGCATCGCCTATCCCCGCGTTCCCGGCCATGAGGTTGCCGGGGTGCGTGGATGCGGTTGCGCGCCGATGTGCCGCTCTTCAAGCCCGGGCAGCGCGTGGGCCTGGGCTGGCACGGCGGCCACTGCAACTACTGCGCCCCCTGCCGCCGCGGCGACTTCATCCTCTGCGAAAACGAGCAGATCTCCGGCATCAGCTTCGACGGCGGCTATGCCGACTACGTGGTTGCTCCGGCCAATGCGCTGGCGCTGATTCCCGACGACCTGGCCGAGGTGGACGCCGCGCCGCTGATGTGCGCCGGCGTCACCACCTACAACAGCCTGCGCAACAGCGGCGCGCGCCCCGGCGACACGGTGGCCATTCTCGGCATCGGCGGACTGGGTCACCTGGCGGTGCAGTTCGCGGCCAAAAGCGGCTATCGGACCGTGGCCATCGCGCGCGGCCAGGACAAGGCCCCGCTCGCCCATCAGCTCGGAGCCCACATCTACATCGACAGCACCACGCAGGACCCCGCCGCCGAACTGCAAAAGCTGGGCGGAGCCGCGGTCATCCTTTCCACTCTCACCAACGCCGAGGCCCTGGCTGCGGCGGTCGGCGGGCTCGGCCCCGGCGGCAAGCTGATCGTGGTCGGCGTGCCGGACAAGCAGTTTGAGGTCAATGCGGTTCAATTGCTGATGGGCCGGCGCTCGATCCTCGGCTGGCCTTCGGGTACCGGCATGGATTCGGAAGACACGCTGAACTTCAGCGCCCTCGCGGGCATCAAGCCGATGACCGAAACCTACCCGTTGGACCGCGCCTCTGAAGCTTTTGACCGCATGATGAGCGGCAAGGCTCGCTTCCGCGTGGTGCTGACGACCGGCGCATGATGCACAGTCGCATGAACAGCTTCCCGGCCCTTCGCAACGAGGCTGGGAGGCCGGGAGGCTGCACCGCGCGTCCTCTGCCGCCGCTGGCCGCGTCTTTTGTTTTAAACTGAACCGATGGAAGAGTTCAGCCGTATTCAGCGCCTGCCGCCTTATGTCTTCAACATTACCGACGCCATGAAGAAGGCCGCCCGTCACGCCGGCGAGGACATCATCGACTTCGGCATGGGCAACCCGGACGGGGCCACGCCCAAACACATCGTGGACAAGCTGGTGGAGGCGGTTCTGAAGCCGGCGACGCATCGCTACTCGGTCTCCCGCGGGCTGCCACGGCTGCGCAAGGCCATCTGCAACTGGTACAAGACGCGCTACAACGTCGATCTCGACCCGGAGTCGGAGGCCATCGTCACCATAGGCTCGAAAGAGGGGATTGCCCACCTCTGCCTGGCGATTCTGGACTCGCGCGACACGGTTCTGGTGCCCAACCCGAGCTATCCGATTCACATCTACGGCCCGGTGATCGCCGGCGCGCACGTGGTCAGCGTCCCGGTGCACGACCGCGAACAGTTTCTGGCCCAGCTCGAAGACCTGATTCCGCGCATGACGCCGCGTCCCAAGGCGCTGATCGTCAACTTTCCCTCGAACCCGACCACCGAATGCGTCGAGCTGCCGTTCCTGGCGCGGCTGGTGGAGCTGGCGCGCGAGTACGGCTTTCATCTGATCCACGATCTGGCCTACGCCGACATCGCCTTCGACGGCTACAAGCCGCCCAGCGTGCTCGAAGTTCCCGGCGCAAAGGATGTGGCCGTCGAGTTCTTCACCCTTTCGAAGAGCTACAACATGCCGGGCTGGCGGGTCGGCTTCATGGTTGGCAATCCCCGCCTGGTGGCCGCCCTGGCCAAACTGAAAAGCTACTTCGACTACGGCACCTTCACGCCGATCCAGGTGGCGTCCATCGCCGCGCTCGAAGGCCCGCAGGAGTGCGTCGGTCAGATCTGCGAAATCTATCGCAAACGCCGCGATGTGCTGGTCGAAGGCCTGAACAAGCTGGGCTGGCCGGTCGCGTCGCCCAAAGCGACGATGTTCGTCTGGGCGCAGATTCCCGAAGCCTTCAAGGCTCTGAAGTCTCTGGAGTTCTCGAAACTGCTGCTGAACGAAGCCAAAACCGCTGTCTCGCCCGGCATCGGCTTCGGCGACCACGGAGACGGCCACGTGCGCTTCTCGCTGATCGAAAACGAGGAGCGGACCCGCCAGGCGCTGCGCGGGATCAAGCAGATGTTCGCCAAAGGGTGAAGTGAGTTTGTCAATCCCCGGTCCCCAAATGCGAGGGACCGGGGGCACCCGGCGTTCGGTCTGCACTGAAATCGGTTCAATACCAGCGCTCCGTGCGGATATATGCACTGATTTTGGTGAAATCCACAGACAATTCTGCTTTTTGCACTTGCTTTCACAGATTGAACGGGATCACACTCCTTTCCAACTGGTGGCCCTGCAGGGAATTGGAAACGCAGTTTCAGCCTGGCAGGACGATGCAGAATCCGACTGAGCTCGGCAGCACAAAGCTGGCTTGTCCGGCGAGTGAAAAGCCGCTCAGGGTTGAGGATGCATCCAGGGTCAGGCGGGAATGAGCAGGAGCCGGATGGGCACGAAGATTCATCCGCGGCATCGCCGGGGATGCAAGGTTCGAGTCAAGACGGGGAGTCATCATCGGCCCAGCCGCGGAGGCAGGATTTGGGGAGACCCGAAGACGCCGAAGAGGCACAACCGGAGAATGCGGGCGGCGGGGCAACCCGAAGCTCCATTGCCGGGAGCGCTGAGGGGTGCGAGATTCGAGGAAACTCGAAGATCCATCCACTGGTGCAGCCGAAAAAGCGAAGATTCAGGGCGACCTGGAGATTTGCCGCTTCGGCCCAGCCGGAAGATGCGGGATGCGAGGAAACTCGGAGCCCCATTTGAAAGCTGAGCGGGACGATGGATGGCCCGAGGAACCTGCGAGTCCACCATACTTGAGGCGCCAGAGACTCCGGTCTCTGGCGCCTTTGTGTTTTCAGGGGGTGTGCATTGGGGCTTGTCCGCAGTTCGACAGGGAGGCGACGAACCGAGAACATGACCCCCGCCGCTTGGAAGGCCAGTCCCCCCACCGCAGGTGGCTAGTTTCGACTGTTGATCTTGGAGAGCAGCCGCAGCATTTCCAGATAGAGCCAGACCAGCGTGACCATGATGCCGAAGGCGCCGTACCACTCCATGTACTTGGGAGCGCCGGCTTTCACGCCTTGTTCGATGAAGTCGAAATCGAGCACCAGATTGAGCGCCGCGATCCCCACGACGATCAGGCTGAAACCGATTCCGATGGCCCCGTTGCCGTTGATGGAAGTGAACTGGAAGCCGAAGAATCCCAGCACCATCTCAAGCAGGTAAAAGACCATGATGCCGCCGGTGGCTGCGACCACGCCCAGGCGAAACTTCTGCGTGACCTGGATCATGCCGGAGCGATAGGCGAACAGCAGCGCGAAGAGTGTTCCGAAGGTGAGGCCAACCGCCTGCATGGCGATGCCCGGATAGCGAAGGTCGATGAAAGCCGAGAAGCCGCCCAGCATCAGTCCTTCCAGCAGCGCATAGAGGGGCGCGGTCACCCCCGACCACTCCTTCTTGAAGATGGTGACCATTGCGCAGATGAATCCGCCGATCAAGCCGAGCATCATCAGCGGCGCCACGGAGGCCATATCATGCGCTTCGAGGAAGAGATGCCAGGTCCAGGCTGCGGTGGCAATCGCGCAGACCAGCAGAATGCCGGTCTTGTTGACGGTGCCGCTGAGCGTCATCCGCGTGCTCTCGTCGATCAAGCCTCCATACTGCGCGCTGGACAGGTTGCGAAACGTGTCCTGGCCGAGCGCCGGATTGGATGTTTTCATCAATGCCATGAATCGTTCTCCCTTTTGACCCTCCGCGAATCTCTCGCGAAGCACCATTCTCGTGCCCGGACTGGACAGGACTCGCGTGTGGTCCTGACAGGCTCTGGGAACGGCCGGTCCCATTCTCAAGTTTAGATCAGGCGGGTGGTTCGCCTTCTCTAACGGGCCGCACCAAGCCGGTCTGTTCTGTTTGACGCTTGAGCGCGGAAAATTGTTCCTCGGAGTAGGTCGCTGCGGTAGTTTCCCTGCCTTAGAGCGTGTTATGAACTTCCCCGCCTGCGCGAAAGTTCATAACAGGCTCTAAGAACCGCGAACTCAGTGGACCGCGGGTCCGTCCGCCTCTGTTCCCGGCTTGTTCTTGCTCAGCAGGAAGGCCAGCGCCACCAGGCCTACCGACATCCACGACAGTTCCATGTAGACGTCCTGGTAGCCCTGCGTCTGCGCCTGTTGGTTGAGCTGGTTATAGATGGAAGCCAGAGCCATTCCATTGCCGTTCCCCGCGCCGAACTTACCGCCAAAGAAGCTCGTGAGCGCCTGCGTGTGCTGCTGGAAGGTGATGGAGGCCGACTGCATGGCGCTCTGCAGGTGCTGCTGATGCCACGTGGCGCGGCTGGTGACCTGCGCGTTGGTAAGGGCGATCAGGATGCTGCCGCCGATGTTGCGGGCGAAGTTGATGAGCCCGGCAACCTGGTTGCTCTGCTCCTTGGGCATACCCACGTAGGCGGCCGTGGTGAGGGAGATGAAGCAGAAGGGGATGGGCGCCATCTGCACCACGCGCAGCCAGGATGCGGTGGAGAAGGTCATGTCCAGGTTGGTGATATAAGCGGCGAAACGAAAGGAGACGGCAAACAGGATAAAGCCGGCCATGGTCAGATAGCGCGCGGAGATTTTGCCGGTGGCGTATCCGGCCATGGGCATGACAATCAGAAGTACGATGCCGCCCGCGGTCAGCGCCATGCCCGCGGTGGTCGCGGTCCAGCCCAGCAACTGCTGCATGAACTGCGGCTGCAAAACGGTGTTGGCGTTCAGCACGCCGCCCACCAGCATCATCAAAAAACAACAGATGGCGAAGTTCTTGAAACGGAAGAGCTTGATGTTGATGAGCGGGCTCCTGTGCCTCCACTCCCACCAGATCAGGGCGATCATGCCGCCGACAAACAAGAAAGCAAAGAAGCGGATGAAGCCCGAGGCGAACCAGTCGTTTTCCTCACCCTTGTCGAGCATGATCTGCATGCCGCCCATGGCGATGGTGAGGAAACCCAGGCCCATGTAGTCCATCTTCCTCAGCAGGGAGTGGTCCGCCTTGATCCAGGGCGGATCTTCGACCAGGCGGGTGACCAAAAAGTAGGCCAGGATGCCCACCGGAATGTTGATGTAAAAAATCCAGCGCCAGGAGAAGTTATCAGTAATCCAGCCGCCCACGGTGGGGCCGATGGAGGGCGCGAGGACGACCACCAGGCCGTAGAGGGCAAAGGCCTGGCCGCGCTTGTGCGGCTCAAAGGAATCGGCCATGATGGCCTGCGCCATGGGCTGCATGCCGCCGCCGCCCGCGCCCTGCAAGACGCGGAAGATGAGCAGCATGGGCAGCGTCGGCGCCACGCCGCACAGGAAGCTGGAGACGGTGAAAACGACGATGCAGAGTACGAAGAAATTCCGCCGCCCCATCACGCTTGAAGCCCAGCCGCCCATGGGCAGTACGATGGCGTTCGAGACCAGGTAGCTGGTCAGCACCCAGGTTCCCTCGTCGGTGCTGGCGCCGAGCGAACCGGCGATGTGGGGCAGGGCCACGTTGGCGATGGAGGTATCGAGCACCTCCATGAAAGCGGCCAACGCCACGGTAGCGGCAATAATCCAGGGATTGACCCTGGGCTTCCAGCGCTCACCGGCTCCGGGCGGTGCAATCCCCGCGGCCGGTTGCGGCGTGAGCCGGTTTGCAGCCGCTGGGCCGGTATTGCCTGGTGTTGAAGACTCTGAATCGGACAAAAATCGCTCCTGAGTTACGAAAAAACTGCTCCTGAAAAGCAAAAATCCGCTTCTGGGGTGCTCTGTTTTTCTCTTTCCTACCGGCTGGGGAGATGGGGTGTTCCCAAAGGCTGACGTGGTTCATACGCTCACGGCAATCGGCTTACCGGAGAGTTCTCAAACAAGCCCGCTGAATCAATAGATTCACTTGACCACCGCCGGGGTTCATCGATCTGATGAGGCCACGGCCACTTCTGTTCCGCTGGGTGGTACAGGAATGCGCCAGCCCAGCAGCGCGATGGTGAGTGCCACGGCCTGCATGGTGACGATGAAGGCGACGCAGGCTGGCCACTTGCCCAGAGACCAGAAAAATCCGGGCAGCACTCCGGCAGCGGTTCCGCCGAGGTAGTAGCAGGTAAGGTAAAGCCCCGCCGCGGTGACGCGCGCCTCAGCCGGTGCGGCCACGCGCAGATGGCTTTGGGCGGCGGTTTGGGAGATGAAGACGCCGGTGCAGACCATGGCGAGCCCCAGAATGATGACCGGAAGCGAAGGTGCGAGCGTGAGCAGGATGCCGGCGATGGAGCAGACGATGGCGCCGCTGATGCCCGCGCGCAGGCCTACGCGGGTAATCAGAAAGCCGGCGGCCGGGGTGACCACCAGGCCGACGAGGTAGACGAAAAACAGCGAACTGAGCGCGGCGGTGGACAGATTGTAAGGCGCGGCGGCCAGATGGAAGGTGATCCAGGTGAAAACGCCGACCAGCGAGAAAAGGACGTTGAAGCCCACGGCAAAGGTGGCCACCAGACGGCGGCGGTGAAACAAGGCCTGGACCTGAGCTGGAAACGAGAGCCGCACTCCGGTTGGCGTCGGGCCGGCGTCGGCCGTGGGGCAGCCAGGCTGCGACGGCGGCGGCTCCGGCCAGGGCGGCGGTTCCGAGAACCAGGAAACTGATGCGCCAACTGTACCAGCCGGCCAGGATACCAGCCGAGACCCGGCCGGTAAAGCCGCCCAGGGCGGTTCCGCTGACGTAGAAGCTCATGATGAGCGCCACGCGCTCCGGCGGCCACTCCTCGCCGATGTAGGTGATGACCACGGCCACGGTGCCGGGCACGGCGATGCCCTGAAGAAAGCGCCAGAAGACGAGTTGGGCGAGCGAGGTGGAGGTGGCGGCCAGCAGCGTGGGGATGGCGATGCCAGCCAGCGAGGCGACGATCACCCGCTTGCGGGGCAGCCGCTCAGCCAGCCCGCCAAAGATAGGAGCCGACAGGGCCACACCCAAGGTGGCCGCAGAAACCGTCAT
Organism: uncultured Acidobacteriaceae bacterium; assembly: GCA_963788415.1. Classification (GTDB taxonomy): domain Bacteria; phylum Acidobacteriota; class Terriglobia; order Terriglobales; family Acidobacteriaceae; genus Telmatobacter. The sequence continues at coordinate 14,800 of CAWBHO010000080.1, forward strand.
GCCGGCGGCGGTTTTGGAGGCGTGAAAGAGATGGGTCAGCAGGGGCAGCAGCGGCTGGGTGCAATAAAGCTCCAGAAAGGCGCACACTCCGCAGAGAGTCACGGCTGCCGCGGCCAGGGAACTGGCCGGAGGGCGAATCGGTTGTGCGGAAGGCTCCATTCATCAGGATAACCGATCGCTGCGCGGTGCGTTGGGACGGCTGGAATCGCGGCCTGAGTCGCGGCTGGAGTCTTTGACAACTCCATGCTCCGCACTCTAAAATCAGCAGTAGACGCGGTGAAGGAGTTCACCTCATAACTGCTGTCCATCCAAGCAGGCCGGACAGATGATGACTCCTGACGGGGAATCCTGTCGCCGAGTCATGTCCCGGCCAGTTCTCCGATCCAAAAATTCAGGAGTTTGCATACATGAACAACGCTCGAGCTGTGCCCGCGCTGAGAGCAGGCAGGCACAGGGCCGCGATTCAGCCTGCGAAGCTGCCGGCGAAGACTGTCGGATTGAGATTTACCTCCGAGATGGATTGATCGCATCGCGCTGATTGGGCTGGTCTGGAATTTGCCACGGACTCGGCGTGCGCGCAGTGTCCCACCCTGGTTCTCTGTGGGTTCTCCGTGGGTTTCCGCGGATGGGGAATCCAACCGTGAAGCGCCCCTTGATTTTGGCCGGTTTACGTGCGGGCTAAAGCCCGTACCCTGCAAACTTACCCACTACGGATTTTTCACAAACGAGCGGCCTGGCGGCCGGGAAAGCGTACACTTCATGTCCGAAATTCTAAAACTTTCATCCCTTGAAATCCTCGATTCACGCGGCAATCCTACCCTGTCTGTTACAGCAACCCTGGCCAATGGAGTGAAGGCGACGGCGAAGGTTCCCTCGGGCGCATCGACGGGAAAGCGGGAAGCCGTGGAACTGCGCGATGGCGACAAGGCGCGCTACGGCGGAAAGGGCGTTCTGAACGCCAGGAACCACGTCGAGGGCGAGATTCAAAAAGCCGTCTGCGGGATGGACGCGAACGACCAGAAGGCGCTCGACAAGAAGATGTGCGATCTGGACGGGACGCCGAACAAGGGGCGTCTGGGAGCCAACGCGATTCTGGGCGTTTCACTGGCGGTGGCGCGTGCCTCGGCTGCCGACCGCGGCCTGCCGTTTTACGCCAGCCTGGGCAACGAGGGAGCCAATCTGATTCCCGCGCCGTGGTTCAACGTGCTCAATGGCGGCAGCCACGCGGACAGCAATGTGGATTTTCAGGAATTCATGATTACGCCGGTGGGTGCCGCGAACTTCAGCGAGGGACTACGCGCGGCGGCGGAGACCTTCCATGCGCTGAAGTCCGTTCTGCACAAGAAGGGCTATAACACCGGGGTCGGCGACGAGGGCGGATTCGCGCCCCAATTGAAGTCCAACGAAGAGCCCATCGAGCTGATTCTCGAAGCGATCCAGAAGGCCGGCTACAAGCCGGGCAAGGACATGGCGCTGGTGCTCGACCCGGCCACCAGCGAGCTGTTCGAAGATGGCGCGTATATCTTCGAGAAGTCCGATAAGAGCCGCAAGTCGCCCGTGCAGATGGTCGAATTCTGGAAGAATTTGCTCGACCGGTATCCCGAAATCTGGGCTCTTGAAGATGGCGTTGCCGAAGACGATCGCGCCGGCTGGCAGCAATTGACGAAGACCATCGGCGGGCGGATCCAGTTGATCGGCGACGACAATTTCGTCACCAATCCGGCTCTCTTCCGCCAGGGCATCCAGGACGGCATCGCCAACGCCATCCTGATCAAGCTGAACCAGGTGGGCACGCTGACCGAAACCCTGGAATGCATCCAGATCGCCCGCGAAAACGGCTACGGCGCGGTCATCTCGCACCGCTCCGGCGAGACCGACGACACCACCATTGCGGACCTCGCGGTGGCAGCCGGCATGGGCCAGATCAAGACCGGCTCGGCGTGCCGCGGCGAGCGCATCGCCAAGTACAACCGCTTCCTCGAAATCGAGCAGGAGCTGGGCGCGAAGGCCCGTTATGCGGGAGCCGGCATCTACGACCGCTGGCAGAAGAAGGCAGTGACCGCGTAACAAGGCCACTGCGGGCGTTGGAGTCCACCATAATCGCTCGACCGGGCAGATGACTCCTCGAAGCTGAATCGAACTTGGAGGAGTCATGCCCGAATTGAATGTTGAAAACCAGCCGCCGCGAAGGCCCGGAGAACTGAACGAGCCCCAGCGGCGCCGCCTGCTGATTACCTGCAAATATATCGACAAGCTGCTCGGCGACATCGAGGGCGCGCTTCATTCCGCGGCTTCGAAGTCCCCGTTTCCGCGCTATCTTCCCGACCTCAGCCCGGCTCATGCGCGGGTGATCGAAGACCATATCCGCCGCTTCCGCTCTCAATTGCTGCGCGTGCTGGACTGGCAGCAGTTGAAGCCCGAGCCGGCCGAAGTTCCCGTCACGCGATCCATTTCGACCGATCTGGCATTCATCGATATTGCGATCGAGGAGCTGAAGCCGAGTTATATGCGCGGATGCGGAGAGGTGCCCGGCGACGTGGCCGATGAGCTGAACGGGGTGGTCCACGAGCTGCGCTCTCTGGCGGGGAGCATGGACCGCTATCTTCGCCAGGATTTGGGCGCAAATCTGGAAGCGCGTTTGCTGAAGCTCGAAGATACAGGGTACGACGTGGCTCTTTTGCGGCTGATTGAGCGCATCGTCGCCGATCATGGAATGGTGGAGTATCGCCCGCGCATCGATTCGCTGGCCTCCCGCATGGAGGACAACAACCTGGAAGTGGCCTTGTTCGGCCGGGTGAGCAGCGGAAAATCTTCGCTGCTGAATGCTCTGCTGACGACGGATGCGCTACCGGTGGGCATCAATCCGATCACCGCGGTGCCGACGAAACTGCGCTATGGGGCTAAGCTGTCGGCCGCCGTGGCCTACGGCGACGGCAGAGAAGAAACCGTCACCGTCGAACAGCTTGCCGGGCTGGTCACGGAGCAGGGCAATCCGGGCAATCTGCGCAATGTGGCGCGGGCCGTGGTCGAGGTTCCTTCGTCGCGGCTCAAGCAGGGCATCGTGCTGGTGGACACGCCGGGGCTGGGCTCGCTGGCCAGGCGCGGCGCCGCCGAGACGCTCGCTTATCTTCCCTCGTGCGATCTGGCGCTGGTGCTGATCGACGCGGGAACGGCCTTGAATGAAGAAGACATTGGAACTCTGCGCCTGTTGTACGAAGCCGGAATTCCGGCCCTCGTGCTCGTCAGCAAGGCTGATCTGCTGGCGGAAGGCGATCTTCATCGAGTAACCGGCTATATCCACGAACAACTGCAAGCCGAATTGGGCATCGAGATGGACGTGCATCCGGTCAGTTCGCTGGCGAGTTACTCCATCCTGCTCGATCACTTCTTCGAGCGCGAACTGCTGCCCCGGTTCGAGGAGGCGCGCAGTCTCCGCAATCGCTCCATCGCCCGGAAGATCGGCGCCTTGCGCGACTCGATGATCGCGGCTCTGGAAGCGACACTCGACCAGACGAAGCGCAGAGGGCAGGGTCTCCCATCGCAGGCGCACGACCTCCCATTGCAGGTGAACGAGTTGGAGGAGCAACTGCGCCTGGTGACCGGCGCGGTCGGCGAGCAGCGCAGCGTTCTGAGCCGCGCCTTCTTTGAATTGGGTGAAGCGCCGGAGGCCATTCTGAACCAGACGGCGGAGAACGCGCTGGCCTGGATGCGCGCCAACTCCCAGGCTCGGGTTACGCAGTTGCAACTGGCCGAGTGGCTGCATGAAGCGGCGTGGAAATCGGTTGACCGCTGCGTGGAAAGCGCTCGCGGTGTAAGCCGGGACGCGATTGAAAAGCTGCAGGCGGTGGCGCGGGAGATGGGACGCGCCGATGCACCCGCGCAGGAAGAGGTCGAGAGCCTGTTGCGCGATATGCCCCGCTTTGAGCTGGCCTCTCTGCCCGAGACGATCGATATCCGTGCTTGGATGTTCCTGGGCAGCGGCGCCGCGCGCTCCGCAATCAAAAACAAGCTGCGGAAAAGCATGGGCGCGCTGCTGAAAAAGGAGCTTCACGCATACGGTCGCGCATTGACGCAGTGGAGCAACCAATTTGTCACGAAGACCGCGCTCTTGATCAGTTCTTACGCGGACGCCTATCGCGTTCAGCTTCACCGGCTCGCGGGCCTTCACGGCGAGGCCATCGACGCGCCCCGGATGGCGGACGACCTGAGCCAGTTGAAGAACTGGAATACCGCCCGGAATCGCGACGCCGGCGAAGCCATCGAAAGGGAGGCTTGAGGATGCAGAAATACCTGCTGATTGCGCTCGGCGGCGCGCTCGGCTCCGCGGCCCGATACTGGACCGGCGCCACCATCGCCAGCCGGATGGGGAGCAGGTTCCCCTTCGGAACTCTTATTGTTAACATCACAGCGTGCGCGATCCTGGGCTTCTCGCTGACTCTGCTGGCCAAACGGACGGATCTGAGTCCCGCCTGGAGATATTTGTTTCCGATTGGCTTCGTGGGCGCATACAGCACTTTTTCCACGTTTGAGTGGGAGACGTTTTCCACGATTCGGACCGGCGCATTTTTACTGGCTGCGCTTTATGCGGCCGGCAGCCTCGTTCTGGGACTTTTTGCTGTGTGGGGCGGCTTCATGATCGCCGAGATCTTCTCATGAAAGCACAGGAACGACGCGTATCGATTGATCGAAGGGAGAACGCATGTTGAGCGCCGGCAAAGCAGTGAAGGTATCCATCTACCTGAGCGAGGGATCGAAGCACCACGGAGTTCCCACTTATTCGAGCATCATCGATTTCCTTTTTTACCGCGGCGTTTCGGGCGCAACCGTTCTGAAGGGGGTAGCCGGGTTTGGCGCGGATCATCGGATGCATTCGTCCAGCTCGGTCGAGATTTCCGACCACCTGCCCATCAAGATCGAGTTCATTGAATGCCGCGAAAAGGTCGATGAACTGCTGGGAAAGCTGGAGGAACTGGCTGGAACCGGGATGATCGAACTCCAGGAGACCGTCGTGGCCAAGCCGGCGCAAACCTCGCGGCAAGAAGCGGCTCCCGCTCCCGCGCACCTGAAGATCAAGGGCAAGGCCACGATGATGCGCATCTACATCGGGGAATCGGATCGCTGGAAGGAGAAGCCTCTCCACCTGGCGCTGGTCGAGGCCATGCGGGCCAACGACATTGCCGGTGTGACGGTCTATCGGGGCATTCTGGGCTATGGAGCGCACCGGCGGATTCACAAAGGCAAGGGCCTCAACCTCTCCCACGATAGTTCGATCATGCTCACGGCCATCGACGCGGATGAGAAGCTTCAGGCCTTTCTGCCGCTGGTGGAGGAGATGGTGGAAGAAGGCCTGGTCGTGCTGTCGGATGTGGACATCATCAAGTACTGCTATCGCGCCGATGGCGTGCAACAATTGGAAGCGGATCCGGGGCCGGAAAGCGCACGGGTTTAATTGGAAGGCCGCCCATGAAAGAACAGTTTTCAGCCCGCATGCTGCGCATCCATTTCGGCGAGGGAGACAGATGGCAGGGCAAGCCTCTCTACGAGGCGATCTTCGCCAAGTGCATGGAACTGGGGCTGGCCGGAGCGATCGTCTACCGGGGCATCGAAGGCTATGGAGCCAGCAGCCGGATTCGTCACGCCAGCCACTGGAAGTTTTCCAAAGACGCGCCCATCATGCTCAGCATCATCGACAGCGAGGAACAGATCGACAAGCTGATTCCCCACCTGGATGTGATGGTCGAAGAGGGTCTGATCGCCACCTCCAGCGTGGAGGTCATACGGTACTCGCGCGCTCCCAAAGAAGCTGCGAAGAACTGCTGATTTTGTCTGGGAAGAAGTATCCCTCAGGGGCTAAAGCCCGCGGATTTTGCTGTTCTTTGCGGCACGTCTGAAGCCGTGCCCTTTCAAAACAGCTCTACGCCAAAAGTGAATTTGCTCTAGAGCGGTTCGATTCAAGTGTTGCCATTTGAAGATCATGCGAGGGGCATTTTCTCGGGAAAAATGCCCTCTGCGTCTACGTTTCTGTAAACAGCAGAATCGAAACCGCTGTAGCGCGGCCGTGCGCGAATAGAGATTTCCTCCCCCGGCAGGCCCAACATGCGCAGGTATTCGCGGGTGAGGAGGACGCGCAGGCGGGCCGCAACCTCCGGGGCGCAGGGAACCTCCATGGCGCGGCAGCGATCGATGGCCGAGCGCAGCTCGCGCAGAAACGCCACGCAGGACGGGCAGGCCTCGATATGGGCGCGCATCCGCTCGCAACTGAGCGGTTCCATGCGGCCGTCCATATACTCGGAAAGATTGGCAAACAATTCGCGGCAGGCGGCTGGCCGCCTTTCTCCGCTGGATCGAGCCCGCCGGGGCTTTTTTCCTGGAAGCCCGGCGCTCTCGTCCGGCTGGGGAAGGCTACTGAGAACTTCGCTCATCCGCTGGCGGACCCCCAGCCGCGCCCGATGCAGCCGGACCCGGACGGTGCCGGTCTGCAAATGGAGCACCTGCGCAACCTGCTCGGTGGTCAGCTCTTCCATATCGTGCAACACCAGAACCAGCCGCAGCGGAGCCTGAATCCGCAGAATCGCCTGATGCAGCAGGGCGTGCTGCTCGGCGTGAAGCAGGTTGCCTTCGGGGCTTTTGGCGGCGTCCTGCAACAGGCGTCCCAGCTCGGCGGCGTCCGGCATCAGCTCATCGAGCGAGAGGGTTTGCCGGGGCGCATGAACGCCCTTGCGGCGCATCCGCCAGCAGCGATTGCGGGTGACGGTGTAAAGCCAGACCGCGAGAGCCTGCGGGTCCTGAATCCGGGCCAAGTGTCCGAGCGAACGGTAGAGCACCTCTTGCGTGGTGTCCTCGGCGTCTTCCGGATGCCCGCAGATCTTCATGCTGAAGGAATAGACCGTGTTCTGGAGCAGGCCAATTGCCTCTTCCACCGCTTCCGGGGTGTTGCTGCGCAACAGCTCCGTGGCTTGGATCAGTTCAGATCGCATGGCAAGGAAGGATCAGGGACAAGGCAAGTATATGCCGCCTGGAATGCGAAAATGCGGCGAGGCCGGCTGCGGACGCGGTTGCCGGGCAAAGCCCTCCCCGAAAAGGCTTCGGGAGAATTTGCTTTGGATGAGGATCAATCTTGGTCAGGCGAACGGCGTGTGCTCGACCAAGTGGCCGATGTGGGCGCTCAAGCATTGGGCAGGGGCTGAAGCCCACATTGCTTTTGGGCGTATTGCGGCACGACTGAAGTCGTGCCCTGTTACAAAGCCAACCCATGCCGTCCCTTTTCGAGCAAGACCGGAGCTAGCTGGATATTCATCTTGCTTTATTGCACTGAGCGATGTGCGGCGTTTTCTTTTGCAGGGATTTTTCAATCATTTCAAGGCAGATGGGAGAGATTTTCTTGAGCCACTCCCGCTCTTCGCCGCTCTCCGACGCACGGTCGGCTGCCAGCCAGGCGCGCAGCAGGTCCAGCGCGAGGCTGATCTCAGCGCCAGGACGGCTTTCCTCCAGCCGGAACATCTGGCGGTAGACCTCGTCCTTGAGCCCGGCGCCGCGGCCGCGGCGGGAGCTGCCCGGAAGAACGGCGATGGTTCGCGCTCTCATCGCGGCGTTTTCTTTTGGGGCTTTTCCCCCTGAACCAGCCAGGAATACCGGCCGATATTGCTGCTCGTCGCCCGCAAGAAGCCGACCGAACTCATGCGATACGCGGCATCCGACGGGTCCAGGCGGTGTTCGATTGGCGGCCCGCCCACGCGTTCCACGTCCGGCCGCCAGTCGAGGATTGCGACCCGCCCGCCGGGCTTGAGAATACGCTCCGATTCCCGTAAAACGGCTTCGCGATCGGCAAACTCGTGCCACACATTGGCCAGAAAGACGAGGTCGCAGCCGGCATCCGGCAGGCCGGTGCTCTCTGCCCCGGCGACTACGGCTTCAATGTTGAAGGGGCCGCTTTCGTTGAACTTCTGGCGCAGCAGCGCGAGCATCTCCGGCTGCGCATCGACAGCGTAGATCTTGCCCTGCGCGCCCACGGCCTGGGCCAGCGGAAGAGAAAAGTACCCCGTCCCGGCGCCCACATCGGCGACTGTTTCTCCGGGCCGCACACCCAGCGCGCCGATCACCTCCGCGGGGGGCAGCGCGAGCAGCCGCTCCGGATTGTCGAGCTTGTACGCTTCTGAAGCTGGAAATTGCCTGTCGTGCATTTTCCCCCCCATGGCCGGACATCATCCGGCGTTTTTCAGTATTTGGCGTCTTTCAGGCCCAGGGCGCGCAGCAGGATCATCCCTGGGCACCAGTTTGTAAAGGCCGACTGCAACAGGTTGAGTCCGACGAAGGCCGTGAGCCAGAGCCAGTACGGCGAGACAAAGTGGGCCAGAGCCACCGAGAGCAAGATTACGATGCCTGCCATCAGGCGCAAGCCACGCTCGACTGTCATCGGGAGTCTCCCTGATCCATTTGCGAATCCATTTGCGGATCGGGTTGGGGTCCGGAGCCGGATTCGCGCCCGGCGTGGACCATGTAGTAGAGAATCGGAATCGTCGGCCACGAGAGGAACGTGGAAGCGACGGCTCCGGCGATCAGCGATACCGCGAGACCCTGGAAGATGGGGTCCGTGAGAATCACGCTCGCGCCCACGACCACCGCGGCCGCGGTCAGCAGCATGGGCCGGAAGCGAACCGCGCCGGCGTCGATCACCGCCTCGGCCAGCGGCATTCCCTCACGGCGGCGGAGCTCGATGAAGTCCACCAGAATGATTGAGTTGCGCACGATGATGCCCGCTCCGGCAATGAAGCCGATCATCGAAGTCGCGGTGAAGAATGCGCCCAGCAGCGCGTGCGCCGGAAGAATGCCCACCAGCGTAAGGGGGATAGGCGCCATGATGACCAGCGGCACGACAAAGGAGCGGAACCAGCCCACCACCAGCACGTAGATCAGCACCAGCACGGCGGCGAAGGCGATTCCCAGGTCGCGGAAGACTTCGATGGTGATCTGCCACTCGCCGTCCCACTTCATCGAGTAGTGGTCGCTCGATTTCGGCATCTCGGCGTTGGAACGGGTGAGGGTGTAACCGGCCGGCAGAGTGAGGGGATCGAGCTGCTTGTTCATCTTCAGGATGGCGTAGACCGGGCTCTCCTCGGCTCCGGCCACGTCGCCCGTCACGTAGACCACGCGGCGCAGGTTCTTGTGGTAGATATTTTGCGGAATGGTCTCGTGATCGATGGTCAGCAGTTCGCGCAGGGAGACCCCATCGGGCGAGAGCATGGAGCCGTCGGCGCCATGCAGCCGGATATTCTCCAACCCCTGCTCGGAGGAGCGGTCGGCGCGGTCCAGCTCGACGACGGCGGGAACCGGCTCGCGGGCGGATGGGTCGTGCAGCAGTCCGGCCTGCTGGCCGGAGAGAGCCAATTTTAATGCCCGGGCGACATCGGAGACCGCAATCCCGTGCTCGGCCGCTTTCACCTCATCCACACGCATCACCAGCCGGGGCTGCGGGTCCTGCGCATACCAGTCCGTGTCCACAACGCCCGGCGTGCTCTCAAAGATGGTCTTGATCTGCCGGGCCACATCGAACTGCCCGTCAAGATTCGGGGCCGTAAACCTCGGCCACCAGGGTTTGCAGCACCGGCGGGCCGGGCGGCACCTCGGTCACCTGAATGCGCGCGCCGTATTGATTGCCGATGGCGTCGAGCAGGGGCCGCAGCCGCTTGGCGATCTCGTGGCTCTGCACGTTGCGCTCGCCGGCGGGCAGCAGGTTCACCTGAATATCGGCCTGGTTCGGCTGGCGGCGCATGATAGTAGTGGCGCACCAGCCCGTTGAAGTTATACGGCCCGGCGGTGCCGGCATACTCCTGGTAGTCGAGCACCTCGGGCTGCCGCGCCAGCTCCTCGCCTAGCGCCTGGGTCACGCGCAGCGTCTGTTCGAGCGGCGTGCCGTCGGGCATGTTGATGATGATCTGCAGTTCGCTCTTGTTGTCGAAGGGCAGCATCTTCACGCGCACCAACTTCAGGGGAACCAGCGCCATCGAGGCCACGAGCAGCACGGCCACCCCGATGAAGAACAGAGTGCGATTGCGCGCCGATTGGATCAGGGGCGTCATCACCCGGCGATAGAGCCTGGTCCGCCAATTTTCCGTCTCGTCTTTCAGCGCGTCGGCTCCGCCCAGATGCCTGCCGACCAACCGGATCGCCGCCCAGGGCGAGACGACGAAAGCGACCAGCAGCGAGAAGAGCATGGCCGCCGAAGCGCCCACCGGGATGGGCCGCATATACGGTCCCATCAGGCCGCGCACCATGGCCATGGGCAGCACGGCGGCCAGCACCGTGAACGTGGCCAGAATCGTGGGATTGCCCACCTCGGCGACCGCCTCGACCGCAACTTCGCTCATCGGCCGGCCATGATTCTCCGGCAGCCGGAAGTGGCGCACCATGTTCTCGACCACGACGATGGCGTCATCGACCAGAATGCCGATCGAGAAGATCAGCGCAAACAGCGTCACGCGGTTGATCGTGTAGCCGAGGAAGTAAAAAACCGCCAGCGTGAGCGCCAGCGTGACCGGAATGGCCAGCAGCACCACGCCCGACTCGCGCCATCCCAGAAAGAGCGCCACCAGCAGCGTGACAGAGAGCGTGGCCAGCAGCAGATGCTCCAGCAGCTCGTTCGACTTGTCCTTGGCGGTTGCGCCGTAGTTGCGCGTGGTGGTCACCGTCACGTCGCGGGGCGCCTGGACGCCCTGCATCCGATGCACGCTCGCGAGCACCGCGTTGGCGATATCGGTGGCGTTGGTTCCCTTGAGCTTGGCCACCGTGAGGGTGACCGCCGGATACTGTTGCGGCGTTTGATGAGAAGCCGCGCTGGTGGTGCCAAAGAGCACGTAATTGGAAGGCTCCGCCGGGCCATCGATCAGCTTTTCCGCCACGTCGCGCAGATAGACGGGCCGCCCGTGGTCCACGGCGACCACTACGGATTCAAGGTCTTCGCGGCTGGTGAACAGATTGCCGGCATCCACCTCGATTTCGCGGTTGTTCTCGGCAAAGCTGCCCGCCTGCAAGCTTGCATTTGCCGCTTGGAGATGCCCCACGATAGCCAGCGGCGACAGACCATAGGCGTTGAGCTTGGCGGGGCTGAGCACGATGCGCAGGTTGCGCGGTAGCCCGCCGATCACCGAAGTCTCCGAAACGCCGGGAATCTGCTGAATATTGTGCTGCATTTCGTCCGCGATGGCCCGCAGTTGATAGCCGCTGTAGTGTGCTCCCCACAAGGTCAAAGTCAGGATGGGGACATCGTCGATGGTGCGCGCCTTGATGATGGGCTGCGCGTTCTCTCTCTCTCTCTCTCTCTCTCTCTCTCTCTCTCTCTCTCTCCATGGCCTGCTC
>CAWBHO010000081.1:0-27808 GCA_963788415.1 uncultured Acidobacteriaceae bacterium
CCATGGCGCTGACCGGCGAGCCTGCCAGCAGATTGACCGGTTCGGGCACTGGGCTCGATGGCGCGGGCGTCAGCCGCAAAGCGCGGATTGTGGAAGAGTCTGTGAACCTGCATTTCGGCGCTGGAAAAGAGACGCCGGAACCGCTCGAGATCCTGCGCTGCGTGGGCGGCCTGGAGATCGCGGCGATGACCGGGTTCATCCTGCAGGCAGCGGCCAATCGGATGGCCGTGGTCTGCGACGGATTCATCTCGACGGCCGCGGCGGCCGTGGCTGTGGCCATGGCTCCCCAGGTGCGCGGGTATCTTCTTGCCGGGCACTGCTCCGAAGAGCCGGGGCACCGCTTCCTGCTCGATTACATCGGACTCAAACCGATTCTCAGCTTGAACATGCGCCTGGGCGAGGGGACGGGCGCGGTGCTGGCCATGCCGGTGATCGAATCTTCCCTGCACATGTTTGCGGAGATGGCTACATTTTCGTCGGCGGGAGTGAGCACAAAAAGCGAATGATCGACCTCTTTCAGGATATTGCGGCGGCTTTCCAGTTTCTTACCCGGCTGCCATTGTCGCGGCTGGCTTACCGGCCGGACGCTCTGCGGCGCAGCGCGAAATATTTCCCGCTGGTCGGCCTCGCGCTCGGCGCTGCTGATGCGGGAATCTATCGCGTCTTCTCGCCGCACCTGCCCGCGATGTTTGTCGCGCTATTGATTGTGCTGTTCTCGGTTCTGATCACCGGAGGATTGCATGAGGACGGGCTGGCCGACGTGGCCGATGGCTTTGGCGGCGGATGGAACAAGGAAAAAATCCTGGAAATCATGAAAGACAGCCGCATCGGAAGCTATGGTGCATTGGCCATTGTTTTTTCCGTGGCGGGACGCGCGCTCTTGCTCGCCCATCTTCCGCCGGAGCGCTTTGTCGCCTATGCCATCTCCGCGGAAGTTCTCTGCCGCTGGACCGTGCTTCCGCTGGGGGCTGCCTTGCCCGGCGCGAGGCAGGACGCGAGTCAGGGCGCGCGCCTTGCCCGCCAGATCTCCGCTGCATCTGTGGTTGTGGGGACGCTGCTCGCGTTCGCAATTGCGGCTTATCTTTTGCGGCTATCAATGTGGGAACCGGTCGTTGCCGCCGCGGTTGTCACGCTGCTGACCGGACTCTATTACAAAAAGCGCATTGGCGGCATCACGGGTGACTGCTTTGGCGCAACCATCCAGCTGACGCTGGCGGCTGTCTATCTCTGCGGGGTCTGGAACGGATGAATACTCTGATCTTCATCAGACATGGCGAGACGGATATGGCGGGAAGATTCTGCGGCCACAGCAATCCGGAATTGAATCCGGCGGGAGAGCTTCAGATTGCGCTCGCCGCCGAGCAGGCAGCGCAACTCGGAATCGAGCGCATCTATTCGAGCGATCTGCTGCGCGCTTCCCGGACGGCGGAGGTGATTGGCCGTCGCGTTGGTGTGAAGCCAGAGCCGCGAGAGGGTCTGAGAGAAATTTACTTCGGATCGTGGGAAGGTCTTCGCTGGAAAGAGATTGAAGCTCGATACCCGCTGGAAGCGAGCCGATGGATGAAGGAATTTCCCTCGCGAAGCGCGCCCGGCGGCGAGGATTATGCGGCGTTCACGGCCAGAGTTGAAGAGGCCATCGAGCCCCTGCTTCAGGAAGCGCTGCTCAGGACGATCGCCGTTGTCACGCATCGCGGGGTGATGCGCCACGCGCTTGCCAGATTCTTCGACCTTGCCGAAGAGCAAGCCTGGACCATGACAGCGCCCTACGGAGCGATAGTCATCACCGCGGTCCGCCCGACCGGTTGCGAGGTGGTGCCGTGAGCCAGCAGCAGATTGAAGTGCGGGAACTTGCCGCCTGGGGGTATGATCCTCAGCCCGGCCGCGGCTTGCTCGACTCTGAGCAGCTTGAGTATGCGGCGCATGAAGCGCAGCGCCGGCTGGTCGTGCGCCAGCCCTATGAAGCGGATTCGCCGGTTTCCGTCGAAGAATGCGGATTTCCCCCCTGCGCACTTGCGGAGCGGAGCAAGACGGTTGCAGACAGCGGCGAATTCGACGCTCTCAACTGGCGGCTTGCGATCGTCGATCTGCGCAGGCTGATTGCTTTCCAGCGCCGCGTCGGATTTGCCAGCAGCGATGGTTTACACACTGGGCAGATGAAATCCTGGCGGAATCTTCTTGATCTGGCCCTTCCCACGAATTGTGCTTCGGCCTCTCACGTATTTTCCGCGGCGCAGGACGGCAAATCGCTCACCATTCGTACCCTGAGTCCGAATCTGGCAGTTCGCTTTGCGCGGGAGGCGGGCAGCGGTCTCGATTCCGTGCGGCTGGTTGCGCAGGTTGGAAGCCCGTTTGTCGAGGTCGCTTCCTATCGCGGGCGATGGTTTCTGCGCGACGGCTATCATCGCTCGTTTCTCCTTTTGAAGCAGGGAATCTTCCATCTTCCAGCCGTGGTTGTATCTGCAGAAACGCTCGCCGAGCTGGGAGCAATCGGCCAGCGGTTTTTCGCCGAAGATGTCTTGTTTTCCGCGCGGCCTCCGATGGTGACGGATTTTCTCGACGACAACATGGTGGTTCGTTTTTCCCGGCCACGCGCGGAAAAAGTCGTGCAGATATCAATCCAGGAACTGCGGGAACCCGCGCTGACGGCCTGCCGGGAGGCGAACAATCCATGAGCGTTCAAAGAAAGCGAGGAGAGAATGCGCCGGCCGGCCTTGCCGGGGGCAGCCGCGATTGGACGGCCGATCTGCGCGTTGAGGCTTATGGGGCGGTCGATGAGTTGAACTCGACGCTGGGATTCGCCCGGAGCATCTGCGCCAATTCGCAGGTTTGCGAAGCGGTGCGCGATATTCAGGAAACCGTGTTTCGGGTCGCATCCGCGGTTGCCGCTCCGCCCGAAGGCAAGCGGGTAGCGCCACTTTCCGCCGCTGACGTGAACCGGCTTCCGGAGATGGCTCATGCCATTCGGGCCAAGGGCGGCATTCTTCCCGATTGGTCGGTGCCCGGTGCGCACATCCAATCCGCCGCCTTTGAAATGGCACGCGCCGTATGCCGTCGCGCAGAGCGCTGCCTGATCCGGTTGATCGAGAGCGGGGCGGAGGTCGATGCCCATGCGCTGCCTTATATCGTTCGGCTTTCGGACATGATCTGGCTGCTGGCGCGGCAGGTTGAGCTGGACGCTCAAACGGAAGCGCGTGAGCGCGATGAAAAGAAAGCAGGCGCGCAATGACGGCCAGAGCCATCATGGTACTGGGCACGGGCTCCCATGTGGGAAAGTCGTTGGTGACGGCCGCCTTGTGCCGCATCTTTGCACGGGCGGGTTATCGCGTGGCGCCATTCAAGGCGCAGAATATGTCGCTGAATTCGGCGGCCACGCCCGACGGCCACGAGATTGGACGGGCGCAGGCGCTGCAGGCCGAAGCCTGCGGAATTGCGCCGTCCGTGCATATGAACCCGGTTCTCATCAAGCCCGGCGGCGACACGGTGGCGCAGATTGTGGTGCGCGGCAAGGTGTGGCGCCAACTCGATGCGCGCAACTATCAGGAAGTCCGCATGGCCGAGCTGCTGCCGGTGGTGGAAGAGAGTTACCGCATCCTGGCTGAGCAGAACGACGTGATTGTCCTCGAGGGCGCCGGCTCTCCGGCCGAGATCAATTTGAAAGCGAGCGACATCGTGAACATGCGCATGGCCAAGCTGGCCGATGCGCAGTGTTTGCTGGTGGGCGACATCGATCGCGGCGGCGTTTTTGCTTCCCTGCTGGGAACCTGCGAGCTGCTGGACGAAGATGAGCGCGGCCGCATTGCCGGATTTGTCATCAACAAATTTCGCGGCGATGTTACGCTGCTGTGGCCAGGGATTCGCATGATCGAGCAGCGGCTGGGCAAGTCCTGCATGGGGGTGATTTCTCATCTGCCGGACCTGTCGCTGGACGAAGAAGACAGCGTTGGGTTTGACCGGCGCAGCTCGGCGTTGTGGACGGAAGAGGCGGCGCCGGAGAGAAAGTTGCAGGTCGGCGTGATCGCGTTTCCGTCGATCTCCAACTTCACCGACTTCGATGCTCTTTCCGCGGAACCTTCCGTCGCTCTAAGGCACTTTCACGATCCCTGCGGCCTCGCTCATGCGGACGTGATCATTCTGCCCGGCAGCAAACAGACCGCGGATGACCTGCACTGGCTGCGGGAGCGTGGATTCGAGCGTGCGCTTCAGGAACATGCGCGCAAGGGAGGATTGATTGCAGGCATCTGCGGGGGCTTTCAGATGCTGGGCAGGGAGCTTCACGATCCGCTGGCCATGGAGCGCGCGGGAAGCGAAGAAGGGCTCGGCCTGCTCTCCGTGAGAACCATCATGGCGTGCGATAAAGTGACCGTTCCCGCGCGCGGAGTGCTCTCCGGCGGCCTGCTCTTCGGCCAGCCGGTCGCGCCGTGCGAGTTATGCGGCTACGAGATTCACCTGGGCACAACGGAATACCTGGACGAGGCCGAGCCGTTTGCATTCATTACCCGCCAGGGCGATGGCGAGCCTCCGTTGCGCGATGGGTGCATCTCCTTGAACGGGCGCGTCTTTGGAACCTATCTGCATGGAATCTTCGATCGCGATTCCTTCCGGCACGAGTTTCTGCGCTCCGCGCGCGCATCGCTTCAGATGAGCGCGCCGCAGGAGTTGGTCGCGTGGAACGAGCGGCGCGAGCAGCAGTTGGATCTGCTGGCGGATGCGTTCGGCAGCGCCCTCGATCTGGAGGCGATCTTTGAATTGGCCGGCTTGCCGCGCCGCGCGGAGCAGGCCGAGAGGCGGCTTCCATGATGCAGCCCCGGAAATTCGCCGCCGCTTACGCGCTGGATTGGTGCGTGGGCGACCCGGAATGGATGCCGCATCCGGTGCGGCTCATCGGTTGGAGCATCGCCGCAGCGGAGCGGTATGTTCGCCGGTTCGGTTGCGGGGAGCGTTTTGAACTGGCCGCTGGCGGCGTCGTTGCCGTGGGCGTGCCCGCGCTCTCTGCGCTTTGCGCTTACGGCATCTTGAAGGGTGCGCGGGCCGTTCATCCGGCGCTTGAAGACGCGGCGGAGTTATGGCTGGCCTCTGCCTGCCTGGGGACGCGCAACCTGCTCGACGAGGCCGCCGAGGTCATCAATGCGATCGAGAGCGGAGATCTGAACCGGGCGCGTCTGCGGCTTGCGCGCATTGTGGGGCGCGATACGGACAAGCTCGATGAACGGGAGATTTGCCGCGCCGTGGTGGAAACACTTGCCGAAAGCCTGTCGGATGGCATCGTGGCCCCGCTGTTCTATCTGGCGATCGGCGGCGTTCCTCTGGCGATGGCGTACAAGGCCGTGAATACGCTCGACTCGATGATCGGGCACAAGGACGAAAGGTACCTCTACTTCGGCCGGGTCGCGGCTCGGGCAGACGACGCGGCAAATTACATTCCAGCGCGCATTTCGGCGCTGCTGCTTTGTCTCGCCGGGGGAGGGGTGGCGCAGTGCGATGGCCTTCGCGGCGCAACGACGTGGCTGCGGGACGGCAGCAAACACGATAGTCCCAATGCCGGGCAGGTGGAGGCGGCCATGGCGGGAACGCTCGGTGTCCGGCTCGGAGGAACAAACTTCTACGGCGGGGAAACGATCGAGTCCGCGCATCTCGGAGGAGAATTTCCGCTCCCCAATCGGAGTGCGGCGCGGAAAGCGTGCAAGGCCGTGGCCCTGGCTTCTCTTCTCGGTTTTGGCATAGCGATGCTTCTTGCGTCGAGGCGGAAAAATGCGTGACGAATTTTTACCGGTACATGGAGGGCAACTGCGGGAATTGGCCCGGCAGTTTGACGTGCCCGAAGCGACGCTGATCGATTTCAGCGCCAGCATCGATCCCCATCCTCCCTCCGAAGATCTGGTTGACGCGCTCTGCGAGGCGATCCGCGGACGCAAGATTCTGACCGCCTATCCCGATATGCACTACATCGATCTGAAGCGGGCAATCGCCGCTTACGCCGCCGTGGACGTGTCTGCAATCGCAGTCGGCAGCGGCGTGATGCCGCTGCTCGGCGCCGCTGTCCACGCGCTCGGGCTGCACGGGTGTCTGGTTCCGGTCCCGTCGTTTGCTGAATACAGAAAGGTCCTCTCGGTTTGCGGCGCGGAGTTTCACAGCTTTGGCGTCACCCCGGAAACGGAGTTCTTGCCGGACGTCGACGAGATGATCCGGGCACTGAGAGCCTCCGGCGCGCAGGCTGTATTGCTGGCGAATCCGCAGAGCCCGTCGGGACGGCTGATGCGCTCTGGCGCCTTGCTTCAACTCTACGAAGCGGCGTGCGCGATGGGCGCGGCCACCCTGGTGGATGAAGCCTTTATTGACTACGCTCCGGACGAAAGCCTCTGCGGATGGGCGGCAAAGCTGCCCCGCTTGATCGTGCTGCGCTCCCTGACCAAGTTCTTTGCCATGCCTGGATTGCGCGTGGCCTACGCGGTCTCCACTCCGGAGATGAAGTCCGCAATCGAAGAGGCGCTGCCCGCCTGGCCCGCGGGTTCGGTCGCCGCGGAGGCTGCGCGCATGGCGATCGAGGATTCCGCTTCGATTGACGCGATGCGCGCGGCGAATATACGGGAGCGTAACTGGCTGGCCAAGCAGTTAGTGTCGCTCGGCCTGCGCGTCTTCCCGAGCGCGGCCAATTATCTTCTGCTGAAAATCGATGACGGTCTGGATGGCCTTGAGTTCTGGCGGCAGATGATTGTCGACTATCGCGTCGTCCTACGGTGCTGTGCGAATTTCGAGGGCTTGAACGAGCGTTACTTTCGCATCGGCGTACGCGCACGGCACGACAACCGGATTTTGATCGAGGCATTCAAAGCGGCGCTGCGTCGTTGCTCCCGGGCGGGTCCGCCGCTGGCGTAGGTGTTGGCCGTGGCTTGATCCAGGATGCGGACGAAGCCTGGGATGTTGTAACCATGAGTGAGTTAGCCGCTTTTTGAGTGAAGATGAAGGAGCAAATTCAAATGTGTCGCTGGTATCAATTCTCGTTGCTTTTGTGCGTGCTCTGCTTATCGTTCTCCGCGGCTGCGCAAAATTCCTCCTCCCTGCGGGGAAACGTGGACGACCCTTCCAGTGCGGCCATTGCCGGCGCTCAGGTGACTTTAAAAGATGCGGCGACCGGATTCTCCAAATCGGCTACGACGGACGCGCGGGGCGAGTACCTGTTTTATCAGATCCCATCCAGCACCTACACCATCACCGTGCAGGCAAAGCAGTTTGCCGCGCAGTCAAAGACCGCCGAGTTGCTGGTCGATCAGCCTGCGACGGTCAACTTCAAACTCTCCGTGCAGGCGATGAACACAGTGGTAACCGTCAGTGGAGAGACCCAGGGATTGAACTTCGTGGACGCGAGCATGGGGGACGCGGTCAATAACTCGGTCATCCAGTCGCTTCCCATGGAGGGGCGCAATGTTCCCGACCTGCTCAGCCTGCAACCAGGTGTCTTGTATCTCGGCCAGCAGAACGAGGACGACCAGACTCATGACAGTCGCACCGGAGCGTCGGCGGGCGGCCGATCCGATCAGGGAAATATCACTCTGGACGGCGTGGATAACAACGAGCAGGTGAACGGCTACGCTTTCAGGGGCGTACTCCGCTCGACGCTTGACTCGGTCGAGGAGTTTCGCGTGGCCACCGTGGGTTATGGAGCCGCCAGTGGGCGCTCTTCCGGGGCGCAGGTCATCGTCGTCACCAAGAGCGGAACCAATCAACTCCGGGGCAGCCTTTATGAGTACAACCGAAGTTCGCTGGGCGAGGCCAACGACTGGTTCAACAAGCAGGCCGAGTCCGCGATGGGGCTGCCGAACACACCGCCAAAACTGATTCGCAATACTTTCGGCGCATCGCTCGGCGGTCCGATCATCAAAGACAAGGCCTTCTTCTTTGTCAATTACGAGGGGCAGAGAACGTCGGAAAACGCGCAGGAGACGCTCACCGTTCCCACGGCATCGATGCGCCTCGGGGAAATTGCATATCTGGCGACCGATAGCTCTACGGTCACGCTCAACGAAGCACAAATTGCAGCGATGGATCCGGATTATTCAGCCGCCACGGCCTGCTCCTACGAGTCCAATGCAGGTCCATGCGGGCCGGGTGTTGACCCATACGCGCTTACGGTGCTCAACCAGTATCCGCAGCCCAACGGCTTTTCCGCGGGCGACGGCCTGAACACGGCCTCCTACACGTGGTCGGCGCCCGACCCGGCGGCGCTGAATACCTACATCGCGCGCCTGGACTTCATGCCTTCGCAGCAGAACTGGCTCTTTGTTCGGGCGAATCTGCAGAACGACAAAAGCTATAGCGTGCCGCAATTTCCTTCGCAGCCGGCCAGTGCGACCGTCTGGGATAACAGCAAAGGGATTGCCGTGGGAGATACATGGAACGTCTCTTCCCATCTCATCAACGATCTGCGCTACGGATTCACGCGCCAGGGCACGGCCAGCCGCGGCATCGGAGATGGGCAATACGCCAACTTTTATAACATCAGCACGCTCGACGCCGAGACCCGGACGACGATCGACGATGTCCCCGTTCATAACATCGTCGACGACCTGACCTTCACTCACAAAGAGCATACGATTCAATTCGGCGCTAACTACCGGCTGATCTACAACGACCGCAGTTCCGACGCCTTGTCGTATGACTACGGCTACACCAACGCCTACTCGCTGGCCGACGCCGGCATCGCCAATACCGGTCAGAGCCTTGATCCCGCGGCCTTTGGCCAGCCGGCGGTGGCTGCCAGTTTCTCCGACTCGTACAGCTTTGCCATGGCCAATCTTGCCGGGCTTCTGGACCTGGTGACGACCCAAGCCAACTATCAGATTGCGGCGGACGGAAACTCGGCCGCCCTGCTTTCCCAGGGGGCCATGTTGAACCGCCAGTTCAAGAACAACGAGTTTGAGTATTATGTGCAGGACTCGTGGCGCGTGCGCCCGCGCTTGACGCTGACCTTCGGCCTTCGCCACACGCTGTTACAAACTCCCTATGAGAACCACGGACAGCAGGCGCAGCCGACCATCGACATCGACCGGTGGTTCAAGACGCGCGCGCAGCAGGCATTGCTGGGTAACAGCGTGCAGCCCGACCTCTACTTCGCACCCTCAGGTCAGTCGCGCGGCAGAAAACCATTCTGGCCGATGCAGAAGGCGAACCTCGCTCCCAGAGTTGCGGTTGCCTTTTCTCCCAACCCCAGCGGAGGATTCTGGCGAATGCTCTTTGGCGGAGCGGACAAGAGCTCAATTCGCGCCGGCTACGGACTCTACTATGACCACTATGGCGAAGGCATCGTCAATCTCTTCGACCAGTATGGATCGTTCGGGCTGAGCGAAAGCATCACCAACCCGACCAATCTGCTGACCCCCGACACCTCTCCGCGCTTTACCGGAATGAACAATCTGCCCAATATCACCGGCACGCCGGACGCTGCGATCACCTATCCGGTTCTGGCGCCGAACAATCCTCTCTGGACGGGCTTCGAGATCGCGCATGGCCTGGACGATCACATGAAGACCCCCTATGCGCATGAGGTGAATTTTTCCATTCAGCGCGAACTGCCCGGCGCATTCACCTTGGAAGTGGCCTATATCGGCAGGTTCGGCCGCCATCAGTTGCAACAGATCGATCTGGCACAGCCGCTGGACCTGGTCGACCCGGCTTCGGGGCAGGATTACTTTTCGGCGGCTACGCAACTCTCCAAGCAGCAGTACGCGGGCGTGGACGTGGCCAGCGTGGCTCCGATTGCATTCTTTGAAGACATGTTTCCCGCCGCGGCGGGAAACGGCTATAGCGCGACCCAGAACATCTACAACATCTGGCTTCCGGGCAACGAAACCGGGTCGCTCTACGAACTGGATGTCCTCGGCACGCCTGGGGCAGGCATCCCTGCAAGCGGAATGCCTGCCACCCGCTTCTGGCCGCGCCAATACGCCAGCCTGTACGCCTGGTCGTCGATCGGAAGCAGCAACTATAACGCACTCCAGATCACCCTTCTGCGCCGGACAAGCCGCAATTTGCAGATGGAGTTGAGTTATACCTTCTCGAAATCGCTCGACATGGGCTCCGACACCGAGCGCACCATGTTTTCTTCCAGCACCGGCACCAGCGCCGGCAGCAGCTTCGGGGCCATCGTCAACTCCTGGAAGCCGCGATTGAATTATGGAGTCTCGGATTTCGACGTCCGGCACCTGATCACGGCGAACTGGGTGGCCGAGTTGCCGTTCGGAACAGGAAAGGCGCTGCTCGGGAGCGCAAGCCGCGGCCTGGACGAGGTGGTCGGCGGCTGGCAGTTTTCCGGGCTCGCGCGCTGGACCAGCGGGCTGCCCTTCAGCGTCGTCTCCGGAGCCGGTTGGGGAACGGACTGGGACGAGAAAAGCAACATGATCCAGACCGGGCCGATCAAAACCCACACGCACCTGGACACGAATGGGGCCCCGCAAGTCTTCGCCGACCCCACGCAGGCGTTGGCGAATATGCGCAATCCTTATCCCGGGGAGGCCGGACAAAGAAACAATTTTCGCGGAGACGGCTACTTTGGCATCGATGCAGGTCTTTCGAAAACCTGGGCGGCCGGCGGCAACAGAGGCGTCAAATTCGCCTGGGAGGCGTTCAACGTCACCAACTCCGTGCGCTTCGACGTCAACCCGATTACCTCGTTGCAGAATATGACAACAAGCGGCGAATTTGGTGTCTATGACGCAACCCTTACCATGCCGAGAGTGCAACAGTTTTCCCTTCGCTACCTATTTTAAAAAGATGAAAAATCCGGGCGCTTGCCAAAGCGCCCGCTGACGAATTCAGATGTCGAACAGTGTCAATCATTTGACACCGACGCCCGTTCACGGTTGACATCCTTCCCTTTCAGACTCGACTTGTGCGCAGAAAATAAACAACTTAGCTCAATCGGGCAGAATATTCCCCAATGGAGAGCTGCGTGCATAGGGTGAAGAGGATGCCCGCGGCAAAACGCGAGTTGAGCCTTGGGAAAAAGGCAGATGGGGAATTTGTGGCCGTTTGCCTTCGTTCTGTAACTAAACGAACCGTCACCGAGGAGAAGGTCAAATGGCAAAAGAAACAAAGGAAGCGTTGGGATTGATTGAGACGCGCGGCTTGGTTGCGAGCATTGAAGCAGCCGATGCAATGGTCAAGGCCGCAAATGTGGTTCTGGTCGGACAAGTGAAGATTGGCGCCGGCCTGGTCACGGTATTTGTTCGCGGGGATGTGGGTGCGGTGAAGGCCGCAACCGATGCCGGATCCGCCGCTGCCACAAAGGTTGGCGAAGTGGTTTCGGTGCACGTGATTCCGCGGCCCCACTCGGATGTGGAGAAGATTTTGCCGGCCACCCCTGAGGTTGTATAGCGAACCGCTTCAGATTACCGCGTAATCGGAAATCACGTGGAGGAATAGTCGATGTCAGAATCAGAAGATTTGATCAACAAAGTCTTGCAGGAAGTCATGAAGCGGGCGAGTGCGGCACCTGCGGCCGCTGGCAGCGCGCCCCCGGAGGCCAAGAGTCCTATCGCAGCTTCCGACCTGACGCATCTCACGGAATACATCGGCGTGGCGGACGGCGACACGCAGGGCATCGTGATTGCGAATCTCGATCCGGCCATTCATGAACTGTTCGGATTCGATCCCAAGTACCGGTCGATCGGCGTGATCGGCGGCCGGACCGGAGCAGGGCCGCAACTGATGGCGGCCGATGAAGCGATCAAGGCGACCAACACGGAAGTCCTTCTGATCGAAATGCCGAGAGACACCAAGGGCGGAGCCGGCCACGGCAACTTGATTATCTTCGGAGCCGAAGATGTCTCCGATGCCCGCCGCGCAGTGGAAGTGACCCTGGGCTCGCTGCACAAATATTTCGGCGACGTCTATGGGAACAGCCAAGGCTACACGGAAAACCAGTACACCGCTCGTGCAAGCAAGGTCCTGAACAAGGCTTTCGGCGTCCCCGAGGGCAGGGCGTTCGGACTGATTCTGGGCGCACCGGCCGTGATCGGCATGTTGATGATTGACACCGCGGTGAAGGCCGCCGATGTCGAAGTGCTGGGTCTCGGAACGCCAAAGAAAAACACCAGCTTCAGCAACGAAGTCTTTGTTTGGATTACCGGCGACTCCGGTGCGGTGCGGCAGGCTGTGATATCGGGCCGCGAAGTTGGCAACAAGCTTCTTTGCGCATGGGGCGAAAAGCCACAATCAGCTGGAACACCGTACATCTAAGGGGGTCTGCAATGGCGAAAAGACAGAAGCGATTCCAAGTGCTTGCCGACCGTGCAGTCAACAAGGACGGCTTCATCAAGGAATGGATTGACGTGGGACTGGTTGCCATGAACAGTCCCAATGACCCCAAGCCGAGTATCAGGATTGAAAACGGCGTGGTGGTCGAGCTGGATGGAAAGAAACGCGATGATTTTGATCTGATCGATTACTTCATCGCCGATCACAGCATTGACAAGACCGTGGCGAACGAGGCGATGGCCATCGACTGCGTGAAGTTCGCGCGCATGTTGGTGGATATCAATTGTCCGCGTGCGGAACTGGTCCGCCTGTCGGCCGGCTTGACCCCGGCGAAGGTGGTCGCAATTCTTCGCGAGCTCAATATCGTTGAGCTGATGATGACGCAGCAGAAGCTGCGCGCCCGCAAAGTGCCGATGAACCAGGCTCACGTGACGAACCTGAAGGATTCGGCTCCGCTGCTGGCCGCAGACGCCGCCGAAGCCGCCTATCGTGGCTTTGCGGAGATCGAAACCACGGTCGGCATCGGACGCTACGCTCCGATGAATGCCCTGGCTCTGCTGATTGGCGGACAAACCGGACGGCCGGGAATCCTGTCTCAGTGCGCGGTGGAAGAAGCGCTGGAACTGAGCATGGGCATGCGCGGTCTGACTCACTACGCTGAGACGATCTCCGTGTACGGCACCGAGCAGGTTTTCGTGGACGGTGACGATACGCCCTGGTCGAAGGGCTTTCTGGCCTCGGCCTATGCTTCGCGCGGCCTGAAGATGCGCATGACCTCCGGCACCGGTTCCGAGGTGCAGATGGGCTATGCGGAAGGCAAGTCGATGCTGTACCTGGAAATCCGCTGCATCATGATTGTCAGAGGCGCGGGCGTTCAGGGCATACAGAACGGCTCCATCAGCTGCATCGGCGTTCCGGGCTCAGTTCCGGCGGGTATCAGAACGGTGATGGCCGAGAATGTGGCCGCCGCGTTGATGAACCTGGAAGTGGCGTCGGGCAACGACCAGACGTTTACCCATTCGATCGAGCGCAACACGGCGCGCATGCTGCCGCAGTTCTTCTCCGGCACCGACTACATCTTTTCCGGTTATGCGGCGGAACCGAATTACGACAACATGTTTGCCGGTTCCACGCACGATGTGGACGATTACGACGATTACCTCGTCCTTCAGCGCGATTTCCAGGTGGATGGCGGCTTGATTCCGGTTACGGAAGAAGGTGTCATCGCGGTCCGCAACAAGGCGGCGCGGGCGCTGCAGGCGGTGTTTGAGGAAGTCGGACTTCCTCCCATTACCGACGAGGAAGTGGAGTTGGTGACTTATGCGCACGGCACCAAGGACATCGGCGATCGCAATGTTCCCGAGGATCTGCGCGCCATCGACGATTTCATGAAGCGCGGCAGCACCGGCCTGGACATCGTACGCGCCCTGGCCAAACGCGGCTTCAAGGAAGTTGCCGACGCCGTGCTGCGGATGCAGATCGGCAAGGTCGCTGGCGACTATCTTCAGACTTCCGCCGCTTATACGGACAAGTTTGAGGTGGTGAGCGCCGTCAACAACGCGAATGACTACGAGGGACCAGGCACTGGATACCGACTCGAAGGCGAACGCTGGGAGATGCTGAAAAATATCCCGCAGGCGATCGACCCCAAAGACATCTAGGGCAGGAGGCTTGAATCCATGCAAATCACGGAAGAATTGGTAAAACAGATAATCCTGGATGTGTTGCGGGGATCGCAGTCGGAAGGACAGCCTGCCCAGCGCCAGGACGTGAAAGTTCCACCTCTTTCCTTCAAGGAACTCGGTACGGCGAAGCCCGGGACCGACAGAAATGAAGTGGTGATCGGCGTGCCGCCGGCTTTTGGCACGGTGATGACCAAAACGATCATCGATATTCCGCATCACGACGTCTTGAAAGAGTTGTTTGCGGGCATCGAAGAAGAAGGACTCAAGGCGCGACTTGTCCGCGTCAACCGGACCGCGGACGTGGGCGCCATCGCCCATGATGCTGCCCTGTTGAGCGGTTCGGGGATCGGGATCGGGATTCTTTGCCGGGGCACCACGGTGATCCACCAGCGGGACCTCGAGATTCTCCAGAACCTGGAGCTCTTTCCGCAGTGCCCGCTGGTCGACCGGGAAGTTCTTCGCGCAATTGGACGCAACGCGGCCAAGTACGCGAAAGGCGAACAGCCCGCTCCTGTAGCGTCGCGCAATGATCCGATGGCTCGTCCCAAGTACCAGGGTCTGGCCGCATTGCTCCACAACAAAGAGACTCAGTATGTGAAACTTGGAGCTCCGCCCACGGAACTTTCCGTGGAGCTCTGAGCGGAACGAGGAGGTAGGACTCATGGCTCAACAGGGGACTGAAATTTCTCCGGAACAGATTGCGCAAGCAGTCAAACGCGTTCTCGCTTCGCTCAATGAACCGGCGGGCAAGATCGCCAACACGGTAAGTCCATCAAGCGCCGGACAACTCGACGCGAAGAAGGATTACCCGCTTGCCATCAAGCGGCCCGATCTGGTGAAGTCCGCGACTGGACTGGGGCTCAAGGACATCACCTTGGAAAAAGTCGTGGAAGGCAAGCTTTCCTTCGACGATATCAAGATTCATCCTGACACTTTGGAGTATCAGGCGCAGATTGCCATCAGCGCCGGACGGCCCCAGATTGCAAGTAACCTGCGCCGCGCTGCGGAATTGACCAAGATTCCCGATGCGCGCGTGCTGGAAATTTACAATGCTTTGCGGCCTTACCGGTCAACCAAACAGGAACTGCTGGACATCGCCAACGAACTGGAGTCGAAGTATCAGGCCAAGATTTGTGCGGCTTTCGTTCGTGAAGCGGTGGTAGTGTACGAAAAACGGGGAAGAATCAAGCAGTAACTCAAGGGTGCCAGGGAATGGCTTATATCGCCGGTGTGGATGTTGGGAATAATACGACGGAGGTTGCCATCGGGCAGCTCTCCGGCAACAGGCAGGTCCGGTTTCTATCGAGTTCGATGGTGCGCACGGTTGGCATCAAGGGAACGCTGAGCAATGCGATGGGAATCATCGACGCCCTGGACCAGGCGTTGAAGCCGCTGGGAATTCAGCGGAAAGATCTGGGCGTGGTGCTGCTGAATGAGGCCACGCCGGTCATCGGCGATATAGCCATGGAAACCATTACGGAGACGATCATCACCGAATCGGCGATGATCGGCCACAATCCCTCCACTCCGGGCGGACAGGGATTGGGGCTGGGCCAGACAATCAGTCTTGTCCAGCTGGAAACGGTTCCTGTGGACGACACGGGATGGGTGGTGATCATCCCGGGAACAAGTGAATTCGAGAGCGCCTCCGCGGGCCTGAATCGGGCATTATCCAGAGGCTTGAAAATTACCGGAGCCATCGTGCAGAGAGACGATGGCGTGCTGATCAATAACCGCCTGCCCCATCCCATACCCATCGTGGATGAAGTGACCTTCATCGACAGGGTGCCGGTTGGGATGCCGGCGGCAATCGAAGTTGCGCTGCCGGGGCGCACCATCGAGAAGCTTTCCAATCCCTTTGACATTGCCACCCTGTTCCAGCTCAACCCGGACGAGACACGCAAGGTAGTTCCGATTGCTCGTGCTCTGATGGGAACCCGCAGCGCGGTGGTGATCAAGACTCCCAAGGGCGATATCGAAGAGCGGCGCATTCCAGCGGGAAAGATCATCCTGATCGGACACAAGCAGAAGGCCGAGGTTCCGGTGGATCAAGGAGCCGAAGCCATCATGGAAAAGGTTGCCGCGGTTTATCCTCTGGAAGAGGTCCAGGCCGAGGCCGGAACCAATGTCGGGGGAATGTTTGAACAGGTTCGCAAGGTGATGGCGGACCTGACCGATCAACCGGTAAGCAGTATCCGGGTGCAGGACATCCTGGCCGTCGACACATTCAAGCCGCAGCACATCCTGGGAAGCCTTGCCGGAGAGTATGCGCTGGGAAATGCGGTGGGGCTGGCCGCCATGGTTCAAACCCAGAAGCTTCCGATGCAGCGGTTGGCCAGAAAGCTTGAAGAGGAGATCCGGGTTCCGGTCGTAGTGGGCGGGATTGAGGCGGAGATGGCGATTCGCGGGGCGCTTACGACCCCCGGAACCGAAGCGCCCCTGGCCATCGTCGATGTTGGAGGCGGGTCGACCGACGCCAGCGTGATCAATGCGACCGGAGAAATCCGCAGCACTCATCAGGCCGGCGCGGGCGATATGGTGTCTTTGCTGATCAATACCGAGCTTGGCCTGGAAGACTTCGAGATGGCGGAAAACATCAAGAAATATCCGCTGGCGAAGGTTGAAAGCCTGTTTCACATGAGGCATGAAGACGGCTCGGTGCAGTTTTTCAATCGGCCGCTGGATCCCAGGCTTTTCGGGCGGGTGGTGGTGCTCACCGAAGGCGGCTCGGTTCCGCTGGATAGCAAGATTCTGCTCTCAAAGATTGTCGATGTGCGTCGTCAGGCGAAGAAAAAAGTGTTTGTCGTCAATGCGCTGCGCGCGCTAGAGAGGGTTGCGCCGGCGGGCAATATACGCTTGATCAGCTTTGTGGCGCTGGTAGGCGGATCGGGATTGGATTTCGAAATTCCGGGCATGATCTCGGATGCTTTGCTGGAGTACGGCGTTGTGACGGGCAGAGCAAATGTGCGCGGCACCGAGGGGCCGCGTAACGCAGTCGCAACCGGACTGGTGTTGGCTTATGCGCAAGCCTCCAAGGGGGAGTGAAAATGGCTGAGCTCTCTCTGGCAGCAGCAGACAGAAGACCAACGGTGCGAATCGTCGCTTGCCATGCCAGCGAGCTCGACCTGCGGCCGATTCTGTGGGGATTGGAAGAGGAAGGAATTCCGGCGGAGGTTGAAATTGCGCTCGAAGGCGATGCTGCGTCGCTGGCCAAGCAAGCCGCGCACCTCTCTTCGCTGAATGTTGGAATCGCGCTGGAAGGGATCAAGGATGAGATCGTGCTCCACCATCGCGATCTTGAAGGCGAGTCTCCGTTATTCAGGCTGGCCTTGCGGGATGCGGGGGCCGTGCAACTGCGAATCCTGGGTGCGAATGCAGCCCGGCTCGTCAAAGGTGAGCCGTTGATTTTTGAAAAGAATGAGCCTGTGGAAAAGAGAACTGGCAATTCGTCCGCCGGCGTGGAACTGAACTCGAATCAAACCGTCGATCTGGTTGTTCGCGCAGTTCTCGAACTGCTGGCGAAAGAATAGGACGATCTTATGGAAGTACGAAGCCTGGGGCTGGTTGAAACTCGTGGATATGTGGCGGCAATCGAAGCCGCGGATGCGGGCGCAAAGGCGGCGAACGTCGAGGTGCTCGGTTGGGAAAACGCGGACGGTGGCCTGATCACCATCCGGTTTGCGGGAGATGTAGCCGCGGTTCGCGCCGCCGTCGCTTCCGCCACCGCGGCTGTCCAACGAGTCGGCAAAGTTTACGCTGTGCATGTGATTGCGCGCCCGAGCGGTCAGTTGGGCGTTATCTCCCACGGCATCCTCAGTAGTAGGAAAACCCCGCCCAAGCCCCGCGATGGTCATCCGGGGCAGGCAGCAGGAAAGAACGAAGTTGAAAAGCCCTTGCCGCCAGAAGCTCCAGTAGAAGCCGTGGAGCCGGTCAAGGCTGCCGAAGAAATCATTCCGGAGATCGCGGTAGAGCAAGTGCAGGCGCCGCAGCCGCAGGTTACGCCGGAGCCTCTAGTGGTAGCACCCGCACCGGTTGAAAAGCCTGTGGAAGCGCCAACCGCGGTCGAAAAGCCAGTGGAAGTTGCAGCGCCGGTCAAAAAAGTTGTAGAAGCGCCCATAGTGGCCGAAAAGCCTGTGCCGGCGCCCACAGCGGTAAAAACCATTGCGCAGGAAGTGGCTCCCAGGAAAGCGCCGATGGTCGAAGCCAAGCCAAAGGCCGCTCTCATTCCGGAGCCTCCTAAAGCAGTCCAGAGCGAAAAGAAACCGCTGGCTGAGCCGGTGAAAAGCGCGCCGCCGCAGCCGAATCACGAGCTTCCTTCCAGAGTTCCCGGCACATTGAAAGGCCGGCGCAAGGACAAAGCTCAAAAGGGAAGAGGAAAGCCCAGGTTTTAGCGCATCAGTTGCCGTCTCAGGGAGCAAGTTGCCCTGGTTTTCATCCATCAAGTTTTAGCCAGAACCCTCGATGCTCTTTCACAGTGAAGATTGAGGGAAGCCAATTTCGAAGGAGTGTACCGTGGCAGAGCTTCGCGCGTTTGTTTATCTGGATCGCTTGCAGCCTCAGTTCACCGCCTATCTAGGCGCGAATATGAGGGGCTATCTACCCGTGGTCGGCATGGCCGCAACGGTCATTGAAATCGCCCCTGGATTGGCGATCAATCAGGTGGCGGACGCGGCACTTAAATCTGCCTTCGTGCAGCCCGGACTGATGGTGGTCGAACGCAGTTTCGGCGTTCTGGAATTTCATTCCAAGACTCAGGCGGATGTTCAGCACGCAGGCCTCGCCGCGCTCAAGTGCCTGGGGGCGAATCTGGAAGACAGGGTCAAGCCGAAGATCTTCAGCTCGGAGATCATTCACAAGGTGAATGACTATCACACCCAGATGGTGAATGTGTCCCGCCTCGGCTCGGTGCTGATCGCGGGGCAGGATATGTACATCATGGAAGTGGCTCCGGCTGGCTATATTGCGCTGGCCGCCAATGAAGCGGAAAAGAACGCTCAGATCACGCTGGTCGATTGCAGATTGTTTGGAGCGGTTGGACGGCTTTATCTCGGCGGTAAGGAGTCGGATATCGCGCGCGCGGCCAAGGCGGCCGAGATGGCGATCTTGAATGTGGTGGGCGTCGAAGGAAGGGTTTAGCAGTCCGCGCCCGCTTCGGATTGCGATGCGGCGCGCGGAACGATGGCTCCTTTGGAAACCTCGCACCAAGTGTTTTTCACAACTCAGGAAAGTGGAGAGAATGCATCGATGATCAACCCTTCTGCCAATCAGCTCTTGAATACCTTTACAGCGGCTCTGGAGCTTGAAAAGGGCGGGAGACACGACGGTGAGTTTTATGCAGGGGTGGACCTGGGAACTGCCTACATTGTTACAGCGGTTGTAGATAGCGAAGGCGTGCCGGTGGCGGGAGCCATCACGCGCAGTTTGTCGAGCATTCGGGACGGACTGGTGCTGGATTACATGGGGGCGATCCGCTTCGTTCGCGAACAGGTGCAGGCAATTCGGGACGCGGGTTTTGCGATCGAGGTCGCCGAGGCCGCCTATCCTCCGGGGACCATGGGCGCCAACGCCAAGGCTTTTGCCAATGTTCTTGAGGCGGCCGATCTGCACGTGACGGGGTTGATCGATGAGCCGAGCGCCGCGGCACTCGTGCTGGGCATCACCGAGGGCGCGGTGGTGGACATCGGAGGGGGAACAACCGGAATCTCGATTCTGCACGGAGGCGAGGTCGTTTACACAGCCGATGAGGCCACGGGAGGAACGCACTTGGACCTGGTCCTTGCCGGCAATTTCAATATCAGTGTCCAGGAAGCGGAAAGAATGAAGACGGATGCATCACGGCAGCGCGACCTGTTTCCCGTGGTTCGGCCGGTCTTTCAGAAGATGGCGAGCATCGTCAATCACCACTTGAAAGGTCACCATGTGGAGACGCTCTACCTGGTTGGGGGAACCAGTTGCTTTCCAGGCGCCGTGCAGGTGATGGAAGAAGAAACCGGACTTGCGGTTGAGCTTCCCGATAACCCACTGTTGGTTACACCGCTCGGCATTGCGCTGTCTTGCTGCCGGCGTAACCGGGAAGCGGCTTGCACGGCGGCCGGGAGCGGTCGCGGCAGGAACGGAACCGGAAAGAGCAGAGATCGGCAGAGGGTGCAATGACGGACGAGCAGATCGAAAGCATGGTCACGGAAGTATTGCGGCGGTTGCTGCCGAAGCTGGGCGCAGATGGTTCCCGAGGAACCATCATTGTCGTGCTGACGGGCGCAACGGTGCATTACACCGAGGCCGTTCAACAGATGCGCGGGCTGATTCAGCAAGGATTTGAGCTTCAACTGGTGTTTTCCGAAATGGCGGAGCACCTTTACGGTTCGTGGATGCGCGGCCAGCTTGCGGGCTTTCCGCACTGGAGCCATTGGACGGACTACGGCTGGCTTCGCTCCCTGCGGGAAGCGCGGGCGGTGGTGGTGCCGCTGATGAGCGTGAATACGCTCTCCAAGCTCGCGTTGCTGATCGCCGACAGCCAAACCGGAAACCTGATTCTGCACGGCCTGTTTATGGGCAAGCCGGTCATCGTCGCCAGTGACGGCGTGGAAAATGATCAGCCGGATCGCGCGCAACTGGGGTTTGACAAGGGACTCCCGGCGCTTACCCGGGTGGTCGATGAGCGCTTGAAGATCATCGCGGGCTACGGGTGCAAGGTGGTCGACGTCGGCCAGTTGAACGCGTTGCTTGGGGCTGCTCTGCCCAAATCTCCGGCCCAGAAAGTGCAAGGCGCCGAAGAACTTCCGCAGAGCGCGGAAACGAAACGCGCGCTGGTCAGGCATGAATCGGCCCTGATCACCGCCGGCGATGTGTTGGAGGCGTACAGCCGGCAGTCTGACCTGTGGTGCGCCGCCAAAACGCTGATGACTCCGCTGGCGCGCGACCTGGCAGCGAAACACGGGGTTTCCATCGTACGGGATCAGAGCTGAGAGAAAGCGAGGAAACGGCAAATGCTGATAGCGCGGGTCATTGGAACGGTGGTTGCTTCACGCAAACACGAGCGGCTGGTGGGAAGCAAGATCCAGATTGTGCAGCCCCTGGAGCCCAACGGGGAGACGGCGAAGGGTGATCCTCTAGTGGCCGTGGATGCGGTTGGCGCCGGTGTCGGAGAGCTGGTGCTGCTTGTGCAAGGCAGCAGCGCGCGCATGGCTTTGGATAATGAGTCGTGCCCCGTAGACGCGACCATCGTCGGCATTATCGATCAAATTGATGTTGAGGAGTGACAATGCAGCGCAACAATTTCATGGATAAAGGGAGAATGTCATGAACATCTATACGCGCAAGGGCGACAGCGGAAACACCCGCTTGTTCACCGGGGAACAAGTAACAAAGGATGACCTGCGGGTGCAGACCTACGGAACGCTGGACGAATTTCAGGCGCAGCTTGGAATGGCCCGTTCTCTTATGCAGGATCAAGAGCTGGCTTGCATCGTGTATGGGATTCAGCAGGACATTTCTTCAGCCTGTGCCGAGCTGGCTTCCAACCCGGAGACGTTTTCCCGGCTGAAGCGGCGAGTTGGCCAGAAAGAAGCGGCGGAGCTGGAAAAACACATCGATGCGCTGGTTGCGGCCTATGGCCTGCCGGACGGGTTTATCATCCCCGGCCGATCGAGCGAAAGCGCTGCTGTTCATGTTGCTCGGACGGTGTGCCGGCGGGGCGAGCGGCTGATCGTCATGCTGAATCGGGAGGTAAAGGAATTCGATGACTTGCTGGTCTATTTCAACCGTCTCTCGGATTTCCTGTTTGTGCTGGCCTGGTCGCTGGAGGTGGTCTGCGTGGTAAAAAACGTCGCCTGCGAAGTGATGAAAGACGGCGCGAAATGAGCAGGCGTTCGAAATGCGTTCCGCACGCGGTGGCACAGATTCTTGCCGGCGCATCGCAGGCCGCGGCGGTAGAACTGGGCATACCGATGGCCATCGCGGTGGTGGACGCGGAAGGCGGAGAGCAGCTGTTTTCGCGCATGGACGGCACCCTGCCGGTGAGCAGCGAGCTTGCCGTTTCGAAGGCCTATACGGCGGCGATACTGCGCATGAGTTCGGCCGAAGTCGGCAAGCAGGCGCAGCCGGGAGCGGCGCTTTACGGAATTGAAAGCACCCACAATGGGAGAATCGTTCTCTTCGGTGGAGGGCTTCCTCTTTACTTGAACGGAGAAGTTGCGGGAGCGGTTGGCGTAAGCGGCGGCAGCGTGGAGGAAGACGTTGTGGTTGCGACGCCGGCCGTCGAGTTATTGCAGAAGATGGAAAGATGGGCCGGGAAGATCAAGATTCTGCTTCCCGACGTGACGGTAAAGCCGATGGATCTGGAAAAAGTGAAGCAAATGCTGTGGCATTGTCTGGAGCAGGATCGTTCACTGGTTCCCGAGGGAGAAATTGCCGCCCTGGTCGGCGGAATATGCCTGGCATTATCGTAATCGGTGCTGACGCCGCGGATCTGAGAGCGGCATAGGTAAGTTGCAATGAGTCATGTTGTGCTTGATGAGCCGGAAGTAACTGGCAAGATTTGAAACGGGAGAATAATTGATGGCGAGCCAAGAAGAACTGCTGACAAACCTGGTGAAAAAAGTTCTCGAGAATATGGTTCAAGAGGGCGACACGAAGGTCAACGCTGATACGGGGACCGGCGCTGCGTCTGGAGACGGAATCTTTGATTCGGTCAACGAGGCTGTTGAAGCCGCCGTGGTTGCGCAACAACAGTACATGCTCTGTTCCATGGCCGACCGCCAACGCTTTGTCGACGGAGTCCGAGAAGTGATTTTGCAGCAGGACAACCTGGAGAAGATTTCCAAAATGTCGGTGGATGAAACCGGCATGGGCTGCTATGAGCACAAGCTCATCAAGAATCGACTCGCCGCCGAAAAATCTCCCGGCACCGAAGACCTGACGACCGAGGCGATCAGCGGAGACAATGGCCTGACGATCACGGAGTTTTCGCCTTTTGGAGTGATCGGCGCCATCACGCCCACAACCAATCCCACGGAAACGATCATCTGCAATTCCATTGGGATGCTCGCGGCCGGCAACAGTGTCGTCTTCAGCCCCCATCCGCGGGCCACGAAGGTTTCCCTGGTGACCGTGGAACTGATTAACCGGAAGCTTGCCTCTCTGGGCGCACCGGCCAATCTGATCGTCATGATGCGCGAACCGTCGATCGAAAACAGCAATATCATGATGGCTCATCCGAAGATCCGGATGCTGGTTGCCACCGGGGGCCCGGCCATTGTCAAGATCGTGATGTCCACCGGCAAGAAAGCCATTGGCGCGGGCGCCGGCAATCCGCCGGCCGTGGTGGACGAAACCGCGGACATTGAAAAGGCTGCGCGCGACAT
This sequence comes from uncultured Acidobacteriaceae bacterium, assembly GCA_963788415.1. Taxonomy (GTDB): domain Bacteria; phylum Acidobacteriota; class Terriglobia; order Terriglobales; family Acidobacteriaceae; genus Telmatobacter. Next base: position 23,297 of record CAWBHO010000081.1, read on the forward strand.
CGTGAACGGGTGCAGCTTCGACAACAATCTCCCGTGCATTGCGGAAAAAGAGATCATCGCCGTCAATCAGATCGCCGACCGTCTTATCTGCAGCCTGAAGAAAAACGGCGCCTACGAAGTGAAGGACCCAGAGATCCTCAAGAAGCTGGAGAAACTGGTGCTCACCGCCAAGGGCGGTCCGCAGACCTCGTGTGTTGGCAAGAGCGCCGTCTGGCTGCTTCAGCAAATCGGCATTGAAGTGGACGCGAGCGTCAAGGTGATTCTGATGGACGTGCCCAAGGAGCATCCCTTTGTGCAGGTGGAACTGATGATGCCTATCTTGCCGCTCGTCCGGGTGAATGACGTGGACGAGGCCATTGACGTGGCGGTCGAAGTGGAACACGGCAACCGTCATACCGCCATCATGCACTCCACTAACGTGAGCAAGCTGACCAAAATGGCCAAGCTCATCCAGACCACGATCTTTGTGAAGAACGGTCCCTCCTATGCAGGCATCGCGGTAGGCGGGGAAGGCTACACCACTTTCACCATCGCCGGCCCTACCGGCGAAGGGCTTACCTCCGCCAAGTCGTTTACGCGCAAAAGAAAATGCGTGATGGCGGAGTCGCTCAATATTCGCTGAGCCGTCCGAAGCGCGGCGCTTTTTCAGAGGGAAGGAGCAACTCGACATGAATGCCAGGGTGACCAACATTCCAGCGTGCCTCCTTCTCTGCCATCGTGCAACAGGTTCACGGGCCCATGAGGCTTGCATCGGCTATGCAGGAGAGGCCCGGTTTTGCTTTGCCGCTGACGGGCAGGATGGTCGAATTGGATATGCAGTTGGCGTGCTGCGCACTGCGAATTTTTCCGGAAGAGACAGGGCTCTGCCCTGGAGGAGGAAGAGATGATGAATGATGGGCAGATCGCCGCAGTCGTAACAAAGGTTCTGGCGGAGTTAGGCAGCCCTGCGAAGACGCTTCAGCCGGCGCCTTCCATTTCGTTGCGAGACGCCGGAGCGGATTCGGCAGCGCGGACTGTTGCCAACGCGCAGAACAGCCGCGGCTCGTCCAGCGACGGACTCTTCGACAGCGTGGACGAGGCCGTCGAGGCTGCCGTCCTTGCGCAACAGCAATTGCTCGGAATGACCTTGGAGCAGCGCAAGGAAATCATCGCTTCGATGCGCAAGGCGGTGCTCGATAACAACGAAAGGCTGGCCGTGCTGGCGGTTTCCGAGACCAAGCTGGGAAGGGTCGAGGATAAGATACGGGAAAACATTCTGTGCGCCACCAAGACTCCCGGCGTGGAAGATATCCAGACCACCGCGCTCAGCGGCGACGATGGACTGATGTTACTGGAATATGCGCCGGTGGGGGTGATCGGAGCACTGACCCCGATCACCAATCCGACCGGAACGCTGATCAACAACAGCATCAGCATGATCGCAGCCGGAAACTCGGTGGTCTTCAATCCTCATCCCAATGCCAGGCAGACAAGCGCCGCGGTCGTCCAGGTGATTCACAAGGCGATCGTCGATGCCGGCGGACCTGCCGGACTGGTGACTCTGGTGCGGGTGCCGACGCTTGATACGGCCAAGGAATTGATCGAGCATCCCAAGGTCATCATGCTGGTGGCGACCGGCGGCAAGCCGGTGGTGCGCGTGGTGCTCAGCTCGGGCAAGAAGGCAATTGGCGCTGGAGCCGGGAATCCTCCCGTGCTGGTCGACGAGACGGCCAATATCCGCAGAGCCGCTCAATGCATTGTTGACGGCGCAAGCGTGAATAACAACATCTTCTGCATCTGCGAAAAAGAGGCGATCATCGTCGAGGAAGTGTATGAGACGCTGATCAAGTTCATGCAGGAGACTGGCAAGGCTTATCTGCTGACGGCCGAAGAGGCTGACCGGGTGACCAAGCTGGTGGTGAAGGACGGCAAGATCAACGCTCCCTACATCGGCAAAGATGTCCAGATCATTTTGCGGGATGCCGGGATTCATGTGGATGAGGCGTGCCGCCTGGCCATCTTCCGCGCGCAGCCGGATCATCCGCTGGTTTGGAAAGAGCAGATGATGCCCGTGCTTCCGCTGGTCTGCGTCAAGGACTTCGATGCGGCGGTCGAATTTGCTGTCAAGGTGGAGGGCGGAAACCGGCACACCGCGGTGATGCACTCGACCAATGTGGAGCACATGACAAGGTTTGCCCGCGCGATCCAGACGACGATTTTTGTAAAGAATGCGCCCTGTTATGCGGGCATCGGCCTGGGCGGCGAGGGACACACTTCGTTTACCATTGCCGGCCCCACGGGCGAGGGACTGACCTCGGCGCGCAGCTTCACCCGGCAGCGCCGCTGCACGCTGGTCGAGTCGTTCCGGATCATTTAGCGGGGCGATGGCCGGGCCGCGCGCGGGAGCCTTGGCGCGGCCCGGAGTTAATCGATTGTGACATCCGGCAACAGAATGAAGCTCCTGGCGGCTCGATTGAAATGAACCGATTCTACTGGTTGCCAGCCCTGTTACTTGCATTGTCGAGCAATCTCGACAATGTTGGCGTGGGTGTCGCCTATGGCATCCGCAGAGTGGGCGTCCCATTCGCCTCCAACCTGGTGATCGCCTTGATCACCGGTATCGGCACGCTGGCAGCCATGCTGGCGGGCCAGACCATCGGCGGTTTCCTGGAACCGCGCATTGCCCATTTCCTGGGAGGAGCCCTGTTGATTGGGCTGGGAATCTGGGTTGCGTTTCAAGAGTCGCGCGCAGTTGTCCAACGCGAATCCCCGCAACACGCGGCGATGCATCGAAAGACTCAGGGAACCAGTCTGCTCGGCCGCATCGGGGCGATTCTCGACAACCCATTCAGCGTTGACAAGGATTTTTCCCGGCACATTGATCGAAAGGAAGCAGTCCTGCTGGGATTTGCTCTTTCGCTCAACAATGTCGTGAACGGTGTTGCCGCCGGAATCGCGGGATTGGATCCGCTGCTGGTCACAATTCTGGTCTGTGTCTTCAGCATTCTGACGATATGGGTGGGCTTGAGCGCGGGCAATCGGTTTGGCTCGCGGGCCACGGGCCGCCTTCCCGGCGTGGTTTCCGGATTGCTTCTCATCGCGCTCGGGATCTACCAGTTCCTTCCTTGAGAAACCGTTGATTTCGCTGAAAGTGACCTAAGTCGCTGTGCGGGAGCGTGCGCTCGTCCATGCTCGAAGAGAAGGAGATCATCATGACCACTACCGCACAGACCGTTCGCGAAATTGCTCTCAACCAGCCTTCGTCCATCCGGGTCTTCGAGCGCTATGGAATCGACTATTGCTGCGGAGGGCGCAAGCCTCTCGCCGAAGCCTGGGTAGGCGTGAGGGAGGGGGGCCTGCCTGGCTACCGGCGTCGAGGTTGACGCGGTGATTGCCGCGCTCGAGTCCGCGGCGCGCATCTCAGCTCCCGCTGCTGAAGACTGGCAGAAAAGGAGCATGGAGGAGATCACCGTCCACATCGTAGCCACGCATCACGCGTATGTCAGGCGGGAATTGCCGCGGCTCGCCCTGCTTGCGGAAAAGGTCGTCCATCGCCACGGCGCCGCCCGAGCCGAACTGCCCGCGATTCAAGCCGCGCTGGCCACGCTCGACAAGGAGCTGATCGACCATCTGGCCAAAGAGGAAGCCGTTCTGTTTCCTTACATCGTCCAATCGGAGCGCGCCTCCGTCAAAGGCTCCGCCAGGCCCGCTGCCTGCTTTGACACGGTTGCACGGCCCATCGCGATGATGACCGAGGAGCACGATGCGGCCGGAGCGCTGATGGCCACGATGCGCCGTCTGAGCAGCGATTTCACCCCTCCGGAGGACGCCTGCCCGACTTATCGCGCCTTCTATGATGGGCTGAAAGAGTTCGAGCAGGATCTTCACCAGCACATTCACCTGGAAAACAACATCTTGTTCCCGCGCGCGCTCCAGATGGAATCGAGCGCGGATGAGCCGCGCTGACCCCTCGCCGGATACCCCCCTGGGGTAGGGGGGGAGGGGGTAGTTTTCCGCGGTTTGCTGTCCGCCGCTCGTATTCCCGGATTTCTGTCTGCTTTGATGGTGCGCCGGAGGAGGGGAATTTTATGCAAAGAGCGGGGAGGAATTTTGTGGTTCCCTGCCACCTGCGGTGGGGCCAACTCGCTTCGCGCCTGGGGGGGTGTATCCCAGGTCTCAAAAGCTAGACCTGGGCCACCCATCTTCAGTGGTCTCCCGCTCATCGCGATAAAACTGCGATGAACGGGGCACAGCTTCTCTATTCTCAGGGGAATTCTTCAGGGCCGAGGACCGGGCCACCTGCCTGTCCGCCGCTCGTATTCCCGGATTTCTGTCTGCTTTGATGGTGCGCCGGAGGAAGGGAATTTTATGCAAGGAGCGGGGATAGATTTTGTGGTTCCCAGCCACCTGCCACCTGCGGTGGGGCCAACTCGCTCGCGCCTGGGGTTTGTCGTATCCCAGGTCTCAAAAGCTAGACCTGGGCCACCCATCTTCAGTGGTCTCCCGCTCATCGCGATAAAACTGCGATGAACG